>JAYUFM010000001.1:0-7574 GCA_043738715.1 bacterium
CAACACACAACTAAATAAATTTAGAATTGGCATTTCAGAAGATACTCATTATTTAATGAATCAGGGTGATGCGGTTAGTAAAAACAACATCCTTATTAATGATCTTGTAAACAAAAATCGCGAAGACTTAGTAAAAACTTTAAAACAGGAAATGCAGTCGAGATCAATTGGTTTAATGGGTCTGGCAAATAAAGATGGAATAGTAATAGGACGGACACTGAGTCCTGGTAAATATGGTGACAATGTTTTTCTAACAGCACCCGCTGGACGACGTGTAGCTAACGGACAGTCTGTTCAAAGTATCGAGATGACAGGATTCGACAATCAAATGTTTATGACAACAGCAAGGCCTATTATGCAAAGTTCTGAAATGGTAGGTGCCCTTTTTGCAAATTACCTTTTAGATGATAAATATGCTACAAGATTCAGTGCAAAACATCTCTCAAATGGAACTCAAGTGGTATTTTACACAAAGGCCTACGGGGTTTATGGTAACAGTTTTTCAAATACAGATACTCGCAAACTAATTTCATCCTATTTCAATACAGGTTCTGATTGGATTAAAGATGGAATAACTGACAAGACGATCGACTTTGACGATGGGGCATCATATTTTATAGAAAATGTAATTTTTCCAGGACTTGATCAAAGTCCAGGTGGAGCACTTATTTTTATTCCACGTATAGACCTTTCTCCTATTGCAAATGGTGTTACTTCATTTTTAACATTGTGTATTTTTCTTTTTCTTGCACTTCGTCTACATGTAAGGACTAAAAAAGAAGAACGAGGATGGCGTTATTATGTATTGCTTTTTGTTCTATCTATTCCGGTATTTATTTTGGCTTTTTTTGCTTTGTATTTACAAAATAGTGGTGGAATCAAGCTTGAACATATACCTTATACTTTATACAATTCAACTATACGTCTTCAGCCAGAGTCAGGAATATACAATTTAGCATCTGAACAATCTTTTGTTGTAACGGTTGATACAGGAGATGAGGCAGTCAACGCTGTACAGGCAAGCCTCGTATTTGATCCAAAAGCCATTAAGGTAAAGTCTGTGGATACAGCGAGTTCGACATGTTCATATGTAATTCAAAATGTAATTGACGAAACTGCAGGAACACTAAAAATATCTTGCGTTATAATCAACCCGCAAACCGGTCAACAATCAATCCCTATTGCAACTATTAATGTAACACCTCTAAAAACTGGAACTTTCACATTAGCATTTAACCAGACTGATACGAGTGTCACTGCTGCAGATGGATTAGGTACAAATGTACTAAGGCTCTCTCAGGACGGTAGTTATAGCGTCGAGGATTTCAACAATTCATTAACCGACGACATTTCAAGCACAACTGCTACCACAACTGACAACAGGAGGAATTTCGTAGTTTATTCTCCTACTCATCCTAACGAAAGTCGCTGGTACAATTCAGATACAGCAGATTTCGTGTGGAGAGGAAAATCAAATTCAATCTATCGTTATAATTTTGATACTAATCCAGAAACAATTCCAACAGATGAGCATGTTACTGCTGGGAACAAATTGAGTATTCCAGTTCCTGGTGATGGTATATATTATTTTCACTTACAACTTAACGCAGGTGGTCCTATTGCTCATTATAGAATTAGGTCTGATAGAACACCCCCTACCATCCTTAGTTTAAATGCCAGTCGGGACACAATTGTCGTAGGTGACGTCGTGCGATTTTCTTTTAATGCTACAGATCCTGTTAGTGGCATTCAACATAATTATTATATTGATCTTGGTAATCACTTATTCCTTCCTATTGGCCAAGAATTATTTGTTCCATTCCTTACCACTGGAGACCAACAATTAAAACTAAGGGTTTATGATAGTGCTGGTAATTACAGCGAAAAAATCCAGACGGTTCACGTTGAAAATAAAAATTAAAAATAAGATTTAAATTTTCTCGCCCATCTTAAAGCCTCGAATACAACAATTTAAATATTTTCTTTTGGAACTCTGCGATCAAAGCGTTTTCGATTGTAATGACAGTTTTAGTATTATAATCAATAAAAGCTACTTTGTTTCCATAGATAGTTTGTGTGATATCAAGATCAAATAAATTAATGCCTTCAGGAATAGTTTTAATTGCCTTACCCAACCTCTTTCCTTTATCTTTCATTGAATTATCAGAAATTATGTATCTTTCGAGACCTTTTCTGTCTCTCACTTGTCGATAATCATCCGGAACATATTTTTTCCTAGCAAGTGTCAGCGCTGAACTGTATCGATAATAAACATCATTCTTTTTCAAACTATGCACAACATCAGAAAACATTTCTTTAATCGCTTTCTCACCTTCTGAAAATTTTACAATTGGCTTTTTTCCACGTGCTTCATAAGTTTCCATTAGCGAATGGATTTCAATATTAAATTCGTCTTCGAGTTCTGTAATTAACCTCTCAAGTTTTTCAGGTGATTCTGGAATATATATTTTGTATTTACCTTTGGGCATAACACTTATCAATCCACGATCAATTAGTATCGGTAACAATTTATACACAGTTGGGCGATGTAAACCAGTCTTTCTCACAATTATAGAAATTGATGATGGGCCTAATTCAAGGAGAGATGTATAGATTAGGCTCTGATCAGCAGTAAACCCTAGTTTTTCGAAAATGCTTTTTTTGCTGTTTTTATTCATAAGTTGTAATTTATTATTACAACTTTAGATTAGCATAATTTGCTTATTTATCAAGCTTTTTTATCATAAATCGAAATAACTTGTACAAGTTTTCTTCTTTTATAAGACACTCTACTATTTTAACCATATATTGTAATCAGAACAGTACAAACAACACCAACATGAAAACAAACAAGAAAAACAACATCAAAAAACTACTCCTAGCAATTCACAAACGCATGTTAGTGATGGTCAACAAAGCCATCAAAATCATCCGGGATAATTGCGGTGATGTTCAAGCAGAGATCAAGCTAAGTTACGCTGGCGTCAATGACGACTGCGTGACAATTGCTGACAGACTGGCGCAGGAAATGTATCTGAGAGAGATCAAAAAATTCTTTCCCACTTTTGGTATTATTGCCGAAGAAAAAGAACTGACAATCCCCTGCACCGACCCGAGGTTCAATGTGTATTTCACTATTGATCCCCTCGACGGTACCAAAGCCTTCGCTCGCAAACAATCACACGGGGTAGGTACGATGCTTGCACTTGTTTGTGATGAAAAAATAGTTGCGGTTGCAATCGGTGACGCCAACACTGGCGAAATCTATAGCTACGCAAATGACGAGGATCGATGCATCGTTCAGAGACTAAGATTCGGTAAGGCCTACAGACTTGAACCAATCACAGAAAAACCGTTAACTGACTTGTATGCATTCCTTTTGGACCATCCAAGGGAGCAGCCTCCTGTTGTTCAAAAAATGATTCTTCCGCATCCAAAACACGGTGGTCTCTTCAAGGACTTCGAGATTGGCAGCGGTAGTATCGGTCTGCGTTTTGCAAGATTGTGGAAAGGAGAAGTTGGAGGAATTTTCCTTACACCAACCTACGAAACACCTTGGGATCTGATGCCGGTATTGGGGATTAGTAAAAAACTAGGCTTCAAATTCCTTCGATACGAGAATGAAACTGGAATGTTCATTGAGGCAGAGCCTAAACTAACAAAAAAAGTAGTCGAGATGCCTCACAATATGCTCATCATCCATGAAGCTCATATTGCTGAATTAAATCAATGGATCAATAAAAACAAATGAAATGAACAAACACATGCAAAGAGAAATTCTTGGTATAGACATCGGAAAAACTATTGTTGACACTTCAACGGATGAAAAGAAACCATTTCCGAAAGTACTTGAAGTGATCAAACGTCTGGTCAATGAAAAATTTGGCCCAGAAAACACCTTCATCGTCTCTCGGGTTAACGAAGAACAAAAGACTCGTGCGCTGGGATGGTTAAAACGGATGAAATTCCACGAATTAACTGGGATTCCAGAAGATCACATTTACTGGTGTGCTGAACGTCACGAGAAGGCTCCCATCTGTCAGAGACTTGGGGTTACTGCCTTTGTTGATGACAGGCCCGAGGTACTCTCGCACATGAGAGGAATCGTGAATCGACGAATCCTCTTTCAAGGGGTTGAGTCCGACGTCCTATTATTCCAAGAGCAAAACTCGGATGTAATTCGGGTTTCTAGTTGGTCTGAAATTGAAAAACTATTTTTACTGGATTTGTAAAAAAATAACATCGGGGCCGTAGGTTAATAAACACCTGCGGCTCCTTTCTTGTCAACTTTTTATTTAATATTTTTTATTCTAAACTCTTTAACAAGTCCAAGACAAAATCTACTCCCCCGTCTTCAGTAATAATTACATCAAATAATTCTTTATATGCATCAAGCTTATCGTTTTTTCCATTCAAGAAAGCAACTTTAATTACATTTTCATGATCGACACCTTGAACCATTTCAGCATCCCCCGGACTATCTCCTAATAAAATAACATTCCTTCGTGATTCAATATCTTTTAAATACCCACTACCTCTTAGGTGTGCTTCTGATTTATTACATGCATGTACAATATCATCCTGAAAACCTGTTGGTTTGCCATTATTATCAAATGTGAAAAAATTAGAAATAATATGCATGTTTGGATATGACATTTTACGTAATGAGAAAAATTCATATATCACATCACCAAGACCTGCTGAAAGTATCACAAACGGTATGCCCAAACTATTTGTAGTAGAAAATAATTCATCAAGTTTTTGCCGAGGTGTAATACTTGCATGCAGTGTTCCGCCGTCAATCATTTCCTTAGTTAAACCATATTTAATCAAAGCTCCCAAATGAAGTTTCCACCATTCCCTCATTTTTTCATTTTTAATTTCAAAAGGAATACTTGAATCATATTCAATTGGTAGATATATAGCTTTTTGTCTTTCCCGTTCTTTAATGTATTCTTCCCCCAACTGACAAACCTCCCAAGTCGTAACCGCCCTTTTTCCGTTCACATCTGCACGTGTCAGAGTTAAATCGAAGTCAGAAATAATATGTAGGGATTTAGTGCCACCCACTTTCATTCGCGCAACTTTTTCTAAAAAACCTTTTTTATCAGTAAAAATTATCTTTTCCATTTATTAGTCTTTTTTATTTCTAAACTATATACCTGGAAAAATATATTGCAAAGCAATTAATATAATTAATAAAAAAATAAGGGCACACAAACACAAAAAATCAATGCACCTACGCCTATTTGCCCAACGTATATATAACCTGAAAGACCTTCATTAAGGTCTTTGCTTTATAAGCTTAATCTTCAATGCAAATTGAACTTAAATACTAATTATATGAATCTTAAAAAAGTTATAACTTACAATACAGGACTGGGTATAGTCGCCATCACTCTTTTGGTTGCGACACCAGCTTTTGCAGAAAGCGACACTAACGCCTCTACAACAAGATGGAACGGTCCACGAACCAATATGATGGGTGGAATGCGAACAAGGGGCACTTTGCCTAATGAAAAAGGCCAAATGATGATGAAACCAGCAATAATAGGTTCTGTCACTGCTGTCAGCGGTAACACTATTACAATAACAGGACGTCAGACACCTGGAAACAATGGAACCAGCACATTCAGCGTAGACGCTACAAATGCCGTTGTGTTTAAAAACAAAGCTACAAGCACAGTCAGCGGCATTACTGCAGGTGACATGGTTTTTATCCAAGGAACAGTTAATGGTACAAACGTTACAGCAACAACAATTCGTGACAACATTCAAGGTGTAGGATTTGGAGGTGGACCACGTGGGATGGAAGACAAGGGTGAACGAGGACCTAGAAACGGTTCTTCAACATTGCCGGCAATGGTAGGTAATGGACAGCCATTAGTGGCAGGTAAAGTCACTGCAATCAGCGGAAACACAGTCACAATTACAACAGGTAATAATGTAACATATACAGTAGACGCAACTAGTGCAAAAGTAATGCTAGGAAAAAATGTTGGATCTTTATCAGATGTTACGGTAGGAAGTGAAGTCATAGTTCAAGGTGCAGTAACAGGAACTTCAGTTTCTGCTTCAACAATAATCGAAAGACCACAGCCCCCAGCGGGATCACAAGTTGGAGGAAACAATGAAAACAATCAGCAAAACCAAAACGAGAACAACGACAATTCGTCACAAAAACCCCCTCAAGGATTCTTTGGTAGAGTTGGTGGATTCTTCTCACACCTATTTGGTTTTTAATCAACGCGCGTGAACTAAAAGGTGTAAGTTTATTAGCCCAAAAATAATCTTTCTTAGAAAACCCGCCCATCCGAGCGGGTTTTCTACTGTATGTAACTATTGACCTTTATATATCAATAATTTATAAATAATATATAATTAATCGATACATGCATAAAACTATCAAAGCAAGTCTGCGTCGTCACCTAGATCTGTGGAGTAACAAAAGATTTTTAATAAGTGTACTAGCTCACGCTGTGTTTCTTGCTGTTAGTATTTTCTTTACATACTTGGCCAGTAACTATAATGACGGCTACACAGGTGGATACGTTGTCCCTGACCTATTACTTGATCATATTCCAATCATGAATGTTAGCTACCTTTTCTTCCAAGGTGCATTCTTCTTTGGACTATCTGTTGTTGCTGTTTTTTTATTCGTGCCTGAAGCTATGCCGTTTACTTTGATTACTAGTGCACTGTTCTTCTCGACAAGGGCTCTTTTTATGACCCTCACTCACCTCACCGCGCCATTTATTGCACACTACAGCTTTATAGAATATGAACACCATGTGCCTCAAGTTGTATTCAGCCTAAGTTCTGGTAATGATCTATTCTTCTCTGGTCATGCTGGATTTCCGTTTCTACTTGCATTAATATTCTGGAACTTTAAAAACATCCGATACTATTTTTTACTTTGTTCAATTATTGCTTCTTGTGTTGTTATAGTTGGACACCTACACTATTCAATTGATGTATTCTCAGCATTCTTTATTACATTTGGGATTTTTGAAATAGCAAAAAGAATATTCAAAAAAGAATATTTGATTTTTACGAAAGAAACAAATTAAATAATTATTTCTTTACCGAATTTGTTGTGGTCGCTGATGGTTTAACAACTGGTTTACTAGCTTTTGTAGAAGTTGCTACGTCTGACTTACCTGTCGATTTAGTAGTTGTTGAATTTTGAGAATTAATTGGAGCAGTAGGGTTTGGATTAAATGGTCCAATATCAATGATTTTGTTAATAGACGGTCTATAGAGTACGGCCCTTTGCATATTTGGTAACAAAATTAAATCATCACCATTCTGTGCAGGATCAAAAAATCTTTGGTTGCTTAGTTTTGTTTTATCGGTAATAGTGGCTAAAACAGCTTGAGATGAATCTGTTACTAACATTAATTTTGAAATTTTCTGAACAACATCATCAGTGTTCTTTTTAGTATCCTCTGATTTTTGGGCCATTTCTGCTCCCGGGTTTTTTGTTGCATTATTATATTTAATAAAATAATAACCAAAACCCAATATTGCTATTAACAAAAAAATAGAAAGTATTCCTATAGGTTTTTTTAGAA
>JAYUFM010000002.1:0-7555 GCA_043738715.1 bacterium
AACATCACAATTACCAGTAAGGGTACAGATTTAAGAACAGTCAGTAATCGACCAGAATCAGTTCTGCCAGTCGACGAGAAACATCAGTTTATGTTTTCAAATGATAAATACGTCGAATTTTACCCTGATTAATCCTTTTTGATTTTAGTAAATATTTTGGTGTATACTTGATTTAGTATTAATAATAATTTATCTACAATGACAATAATCAAAGACATAGCATTCGTCGGTTATCCAGTTAAAAGCGTTACAGAAGCAAGAAAATTTTATGAAGGTTTATTGGGGCTTGTTCCAGACCCAGCATTTAATGGAGATACTTGGGTTGAATATCCTGTTGGGAGTGGGACTTTTACTATTGGATCAATGGACGGTTGGATAGCCTCAAAAGATGGTCCATCTGCTGCTTTTGAAGTAGAGGATCTTTCTAGTCTGGTTCAAAAATTAAAAGAAAATAATATTAAAGTAAATCTAGATATTCAGGATTTTCCTAATTGTAAAATGGCAATGGTGGCAGATGTCGACGGGAATTCATTGGTTTTGCATCAGAAAAAAATGATTGCCTAACGTTTACTAATTATTTCAATGAGCAAGAAGCTTTTCTACATGATAAGACACGGTGAGAGTGTTTTGAATTCAAAACATATTCGACAAGGTCGCGAGGGTGCGTTAAGCGACCTCGGTAGAAGTCAGGCAGATAAAACAGGGGAGAGGCTTGCAAATGTGGAATTCGATGCAATGCTTGTCAGTCCATTTGAAAGGACTGTCGAAACCGCTGATCTTATTTTAAAGCGTCTTAAAAAAATGCACGCAAAAATTGAATATTTAGAATTATTAGCAGAAAGGAGAAACCCATCAGAAATTATTGGTAAGTCATCAGAAATTCCAGAAGTTAAACTGGTCGTGGATATTATAGATAAGTCTTACCACGATGATGATTACCGATATTCAGACGAAGAGAATTTCGTTGATTTACGTAATAGGGCAATGGAACTTTTAAAATATTTAGAACATCGCCCTGAAAAAAGGTTTCTGGTTGTAACACATAGTATTTATTTGAAAATGATAGCAGCTGTTATTGCTGCAGGACCGAAATTAACAGCACATAAATATAATTTGATGGGATTTTTAAATTCTTCTAATAATGCTTCGATTACAATTTGTGAGTGTGAAGATTATTTGGATTACAGTGGTTTCCTAGGTTGGATTTTTCCAAAGACACGATACGCCTGGAAATTGCTAGCTTGGGATGATTACAGTAGATAAATTGATAATTATCACCCACTGCGTTACTATTGGATTATATGGATACAGAAAAACTAGCTAATTTGTTGTTGCCAAACGTTACTAAAGACGTTGATTTTTGGCGTGGAAAATATCCAGCACGTGATTTACCAAACGGGGCACATGTCACACGTTTACCCCCAAGCCCTACTGGATTTCTGCATTTAGGAGCTTTATATATGGGTTTGATAAATCAGAGAATTGCTCGGGATAGTAAGGGAATTTTTATACTACGAATCGAAGACACTGATGGGGAAAGAGAGATCCCGGGTGCACGAGGTTTGATCGTGAAAGGACTTAATCAATTTGGTATTTTACCGGATGAAGGTTTAAAGGATTCTGTTGGCATGGTCGCTGATGATATAAAAAATGAAAAAGGAAATTATGGTCCATATATACAATCTGCAAGACAAGACATTTATCAGTCCTTTGTAAAAGATTTGATCAAGAGGGGGTTGGCGTATCCATGTTTTATGACGAAGGAAGAATTAGATGTTCAGCGTAAGGAACAGGAATCATTAAAAGTTCGACCAGGTTATTACGGAAAATTTGCAAAATGGCGAGATGCAACAATGGAATCAATACAAGAAAGGATGCAGAAAAATGAGACATTTACGATCAGATTGAAATCTACCGGTGATCAAAACACTAAACAATCATACAAGGATGAATTTTTAGGTGATTTGCAGATTCCAGAAAATGACGAGGATTTTCCATTGCTAAAGAGTAACGGTATGCCGACATATCATTTAGCTCATGTAGTCGATGATTATTTAATGGGAACGACTTTTGTGATTCGCGGAGAAGAGTGGTTATCATCTGTTCCAAAGCATATTAATTTGTGGAAAGCTTTTAATTTGGCGATACCACTGTACGGTCATGTGATGCCAATTAATAAACAAGATGGTTCTTCTGTCCGAAAACTGAGCAAGAGAAAGGATCCGGAGGCAAATATAGAAATGTACACAAAGGCAGGATATCCAGAGACTTCTGTAATTGGATATTTGTACAGATTAGCTAATCCATCTTTCGATGATTGGTGGCAGTCGGATGCTGTCCGAAAATCAAAAAATATTTCGGTATGGGATTTTCCGTTTTCAATTGAGGGATTAAAAAGGGGTGGAAGAGGACCACTGGTTGATACTAAAAAGTTGGATGATATTAGCAGTGATGTGATTGCCAGAATGTCAGCAGATGAGGTTTCAAAGAAAATGATCGAATGGGCAGAAATCAACGATTCTGATTTTGCAAAAACTGCAGAGGCCGAGATGGATTACTTTATTAAAATTTTATCTATAGAAAGAGACGAATCAAATCCTCGCAAGGATATAACTAGTTGGGGACAAGGTAAGGTGTCATTTGATTATTTCTTCGACAAGTATTTTTCTGTATCTGCCGCTCGCGAAATTTTATTAAAAGATTTAATTGATGAAAACAGAATGAATACGGTAGTAAAAGACCTCGCGCATGCATTAGCAGAGGACATGTACTATACAGAAATGTCATTAGAAAAGTGGCTAGATAGTATTAAAAAATTAGCTGATATTTTAGGTTTCGCAAGTGATAGAAAATTATTTAAAGAAAAGCCGGATGCTTACAAAGGTGATTTTGCTATGTTTATGAAAGTCATTCGAGTTGCCATAACTGGTCGTGATCGTACCCCAAATCTATTTTATGTATTAAAAGTGATGGGTAAAGACAGAGTTTTGTCGCGATTAGGACAGATTTAATAGAATTCAAGTTTTTTTAATTTATTTATTATTTAAAAATAAAACCTATGAGAAAAGAAGTAATCATTGCCCTCATTATATGTATTCTCGGAGTTGTGTTATTGTGCTGGTACAAACCTGTGCTTTTTCTGGGTTAATGCCAAAAAGGTATTGATATATAAGGCTTTATTGGTATTATAAGAAAAAAAGAATTAAATTAAATGAAACCAAAACGACCAAATAATAAAAAAATCAGCAAATCATTCTGGGATAAAGAATATAAATCATCAGAGCATTTAATGCTGTCCACTGAACCATCAGGAGATATGGTTAAATTTTGTAGTTGGGCCGAAAGAAATTCGGAATGGTTTCCATTTCCTAAACAAGGCCTTATTGTAGATGTTGGCTGTGGTAATGGGCGAAATGTAATTTATCTGTCTGAGACTTATAAAATGCGTGGAATTGGTTTTGATATTTCAGAAGTTGCAGTTAATCAGGCAAAAAAGGTAGCTACAGAAAAGAAATTAGGAATTGAATTTAAAGTACAGTCTGCCAAAGATCCACTACCAGCAAAAGACGAGTCAGTGGACGTGGTCCTAGATATGATGACTTCACATTTTTTAAATAATGAAGAGAGAGGAAAATATTTAGCAGAAGTGGTCCGAGTCTTGAAACCGTTTGGTTGGTTATTTTTTAAATCTTTTATTATTGATGAGGATGCACACGCTCATAGACTTCTTAAGGAACATCCAGGTGAGGAGGCGGGGACTTATATTCATCCAAAAATTGGTGTAGCGGAACACGTATGGGGAGAAGAGGAATTGCGTTCATACCTAGAACCTCATTTTACTGTCCATAAGTTTATGATGTCACATAAACACATGATCGACGGAAAACCTTGGAAACGACGTACAGTTTCTGTTTACGCAGAAAAGAAGAGGGTAGAATAATTTTTTCAAATCCGTTTCTATTTATATTTGTTAATGTTTTTACAGCAGATTTACAATTACTGTGAATATCTTTTTGCATTGTTTATTTGCAAAGGATATAATGTGATCAGTATAAAGTTAAACAAACAGTCGTCGTGGTTAAATTATTTTCACTCGACGTACTTTGTAAAATCACATGGTAACTACCAGAAAAAAAACTCGAACAAATAGGTCCAAAATTCGAACTACTTCTACATACAGTATCAAGCATCAACGTATTGATGGATTGTCCGACGGTATTTTTGCGATTGTAATGACATTGCTTGCTTTTGACTTGCGTATTCCGTATATAACCGGAACTGTCACTGAATTGCAATTATTACAGGTGTTAAACAATCTTATTCCAGTATTTTTAAGTTACGGACTAACTTTTGCCTTGCTGTTTACATATTGGCGATCTCACCATTTTTTGACTTCTATATATGCAAAAAATTTAACAGTCGGACTTGCAAATTATAATGCAATGTTCTTTTTCTTTATTGCTGTGGTCCCTTTTTCTGCAAGACTATTAGGTGAATATAGTTACAATCATATCGCTATAATATTATATGGATTGAATGTTATGTGTATTGGATTGTCACTTCTTGCTATGCGTCGTCATATTGAAAAGAGTCCAAAGATTATGACTGAAAATATATCAGATGCAGATTTGCGTAGTGCCTATATTCGCATCTTGGTTCCAATAATTTCTGCGGTTGTTGCTATTATCCTTAGTAATATAAATACTGCTTTTTCTATGGCATTGTTTGCTTTTGCTATTATTTTCAATATCGTTCCAGCGAGCAGTAATATTATTCACCATTTTGTGGATAGACTATCAAGTGATAAAGGAAAGTTGGTTGAATAGGTGGTCTAATTTTATAGTTTATTAGAAATAGGTTTGTAATTGATAAACCCTAAAAAATGAACTATTGTATAAGTCTGAAAGTAATTCAGGAAGTGATCCTGCAGGAACACGCATGCCGTTGTAGCTCAGTTGGTAGAGCACTCCATTGGTAATGGGGAGGTCGCCGGTTCGATCCCGTTCAACGGCTCCAAAAAATAGTGCTAATATAAATATATGAATCATCCAGACTCGAAAAAACAAAAAATTGAAGAGCGAATCGCGCAGATTGAAGGGGCAATGAATGCTGTTGGTTTTTGGCAGAATCCACAAAAGGCCCAAGAAATGATAAAGGAAATGCAGGATTTGAAAATTGAAAAAGAGGGTGGAGGAAAATATGACAACCTAGGCGCAGTTATTACAATTTTTTCAGGAGCTGGAGGAGACGATTCGGAAGACTTTTCTGCGATGCTTTTTTCTATGTATTCAAAATATATTCATAAGCGTGGATGGAAGGCATTTATATTACATGAAAATCAAAATGACCATGGTGGTTACAGAAATATTACATTTGAAATTGATGGTAAGAATGTGTATGGGTCAATAAAAAATGAATCAGGAGTACATCGCTTGGTCCGTATCTCACCGTTCAATGCTAAACAATTGAGGCACACCTCTTTTTCTATGGTAGAAGTAGTCCCAAAATTTGAAAAAAATCAAGATATAGAAATCCCAGAGGATGAATTAGAAATCACTTATGCGCGTGCAGGAGGGCCTGGTGGTCAAAATGTGAACAAGAGAGAGACCGCAGTTCGGATTGTCCACCTCCCAACCAAGTTATCAGTTCATATCACAACTGAACGCTCTCAGGGTCAGAATAAGGAAAAAGCTATGGATATCTTACGGGCTAAAATATACGCACAACGTGAAAAAGAGCGAATGGCTAGCGAAAAGGGTATGTATATTAGCAAAACCACAGAAATTGAATGGGGTAATCAAATACGTTCATATGTATTACACCCATATAAAATGGTTAAAGACCATAGAACAGAGGTGGAAACCAGTAACGTAGACGATGTTTTAAATGGGGATATCGAATTGTTCATTGACGCAGAGAAAAATTTATAATTCAGTGTGTAAAAGACTATAAGTAAATAGGTCATTTGTGATAGAATAATAAACATGTTGCATTTAGAACACGTATCAAAAATTTACCGAGATAATTCACTTGCTCTTGATGGAATAAACATTCAAATCAAGCCTAAAGAATTCGTATCAATAGTTGGTCATTCGGGTGCTGGAAAGTCGACTTTATTAAAGATGATCTTGGCTGAAGACAAGCCTACGAAAGGAAAGGTCTATTTTGAGGATATCGATATTCATACCCTTAGCCGATCGGAAATGAACGATTACAGACGTCGAATTGGAACAGTTTTCCAGGATTTCAGATTGATTCCTAATATGACCGCGTATGAAAATATCGCCTTTGCTATGGAGGCGGCCGGAAGAACAGACGAAGAAATCGCAGCTGATGTACCTCATGTTTTGGAATTGGTAGATTTAAAGAAAAAGATGCACAATTTTCCACACCAATTGTCAGGTGGTGAAAAACAGCGTGTAGCTATTGCCAGAGCAATTGTGAATCAACCAGACCTCATTATTGCAGATGAACCAACAGGAAACCTTGATCCAGTTAACACTTTTGAAATTATTCAGATTTTGAAAAAGATTAATGATCTAGGTACAACTATTATTTTGACTACTCATAATAAAGGTGTGGTGGATAATATTGGCAAGCGTGTGATCTCTATGGAGGCAGGTAAGATCGTACGAGATGACAAAGACGGTAAATATTTATTATAATCAAACAACATGCTCTTAACTAAAATAAAAAGAACAATCAGATCAGGATTCATCGGCTTCTGGCGAAATGGCTCGGTTTCATTGGCGTCTGTTTTGGTTATGACAATTACTTTGTTGGTTATCTCATGTATTTTATTTATTGGTGTTGTTTTGAATACAACATTGAAAGACATCCAATCAAAAGTAGACATTAGTGTTTATTTTACAAAAGACGCTTCAGTCGACGATATTGATCATCTTGTTAAATCAGTCAAAGTCCTACCAGAGGTTGCTGATGCGACTTTTACAAGTCGCGAAGACGCTCTAAAAGAATTTCGTGATAGACATCAGAATGATCAGTTGACCCTACAAGCCCTTGAAGAATTGGGAGATAACCCATTGGGTGCAAAAATGAGTGTGCGTGCAAAAGATCCAACACAGTACGAAACCATTGTTAAATTTATAAACAACAATTCGACAGCAGGAAGTAATTCTTCACTAATAGTAGATAAAATAAACTACGATGAAAACAGACAGGCGATTGATAAATTGTCTGATATAATTTTGGCTTCTAAAAAACTGGGCCTTGCTGCGATTGCTTTCTTTATCTTTGTTTCTATTTTGATTACATTTAACACTATTAGACTGGCCATATTTATATTCCGCGAAGAAATTTCTGTAATGCAGCTGGTGGGGGCAAGCGCCATGTATATTAGAGGACCATTCGTAACTTCTGGAATAATGTACGGTATTTGCTCAGGACTTTTGACTATGCTTATTTTATGGCCGATTTCATATTGGTTAGGACAGTTATCAGATACATTAGGTGTAACAGTTAATTTGTATCAGTACTATCAGAGCAACTGGTTCCAGTTCGCATTCATAATTGTTGGATCGGGTCTTGTATTGGG
>JAYUFM010000003.1:0-2693 GCA_043738715.1 bacterium
CATGCCCCCAAAACCCGAAAGCGAACCCCAACCACAACCAGAACTACAACTGACACACTTACCATCTGAAATCATTGCACAGACTATTGAGGATGTGATGACTTTGCGTGAAGGAGACGGTCGTGAAGAATCCTTGCGAACTACAGTTAATAGACTGGCTGATAACTTTGCAATGTGGGATGCCGAAACTAGAAAATCTTTTATGGTTACTATGCTTGGAAAACAATCGGAAACATCTTCAGGTTTTGTTGATTATATGGATAAAAAAGAAGGAGGATATAAATTTCCCCTCGGTGTGAACTTCGAAGCGCGATTCCTTATGGAACTGCCAATTGAAATGCGAATAGAAACTTTTTGGGATGTTGTCAGGGAATATGCTTGGGATATGGATTTTTCAAAACAAGGGGATCCAACGCCGGTTATTATGGGGAACTTTATCCGCAGTGCCGAAAAAGCCTTTGGCCCTGCAGACTGGAGACAAATAGAGTTGCAATTAGTCACTTCATTTGCACAAGATCCAAATATATCATCAGATGGAAAATACGAGGCTGTAAAAGGATATTTTCGAAGAGCTGGTCTATTTGCAGATCGTTGGGCAATATTGAAAAGGGACACTTCGAATGATGCAGAAGAAAATAAGTTATTTTTTATGGAAATCCAAAAGGGAATGATTAATATTTTGTTGGATACGTCATTAAAGCAGAATTTTCGTGCAGCCATTTTGGATTGTGTTGCGTTTGATGCCTGTGATGATGAATCATTAAGTAAAATTGAAAGCGTTCTCCTCAGTCCTGGTAATGATTTACATTTTTCACAATCGGTGCTGCATTGGCTGACCTTTAGAGTTGAATCAAGGGCAGATAAGGGTGAAAGAGAGTTCAAATTGTTACAGAGGATTATAAAAGAAAGGACAGATATGCCAACATTGCAAATGGAAGCAGTGGGAAGGTTGTTAAATCAAGATCGAGATAACAAGGGATCTGTTGGGGCCAAGGGAAATAGATGGTCAGATGTTCCAGAATTTGCTTCTATTGTGAAAAGTATTAGTCAAAATAATCCAGAAGCAGTCGAAGAAAATGGTGATAAGTTTTTTAGAATCCTAGGTTCAGCAGAAGAAGGTATTCAATATTTAGCAGAATTTATGGAAAGCGAAAATTTGGCAGATCGACTGCTGGCTCTTCAAGGAGCTTTTTATTACAAGCCTGAATTAATTCACAAGGCACATGTGCTAAGAGCACTGTCTGATATATCTGCTGTCTTAGAGTCAGGTGCCTCGAAAGATTATTTATTTAAAGCCATCGACGGTATTTATTTTATGAAATGGGAATTTGGGCCAGAGGATTTATTCTTATTAAAACGTCTTGAAAGTGCCATGTCAAAAGATGATCATGATAGTAATGATTTGGAATTTGCAAAAGGGATGGTGGAGGAAATGATTGCTAAGTTGCAGTAGTTATAAAGTTTATATTGAAGTACTAATTTGTGGATGCTCAAGATTTATTTAGTTTTTCTTTATTAAAATTTAATGTTTAATTTTTAATATTGATCCATATGGTCCCAGAAGAGATTATAAATAATAAAATCTATATAATTCGAGGTCATAAAGTCATGTTGGACAGAGATTTGGGTATGCTGTACGGAGTTCTTACAAAACATTTAAATCAAGCTGTAATGCGAAATATAGACAGATTTCCAAAGGATTTTATGTTTCAACTTACAGAAAAAGAGATGCAAAATTGGAAGTCACAAATCGTGACTTCCAATCCGAGTCTTAAGATGGGACTTCGAAAGCTTCCGTTTGCTTTCACCGAACACGGTGTCACTATGCTGTCATCTGTCTTAAATAGTGACAGAGCGATACAAATGAGCCTTTTTATAGTCCGTGCTTTCATTAAAATGAGAGAAATGCTGTCTACTCACAAAGATCTGGCAAATAAAATTGAAGAAATTGAAAGAAAGCAAAAAGAACATGGGGACTTATTAGCAAGTGTTTATTCCGTTGTTAAACAATTAATTAATGAGCCAGTAAAAGAAAAAGATCCAATGGGGTTTAGGGTGAAAAGGGAAGAATAATAGATTAAATAATCTGCCACTGGGATGATATAATTAACCCACCAAAATGAACGAAGAAATCCCTGCACAATCAACACCATCTCCATTTGCATCAGAAGCTATACAGCACCATTCAATGGTCTATTCTTTTTCAGCAGAAGAAACAGCCAAAAACGCCGAGCAATTATGTGGAATTGCGAATAATCCAGAAATCCTACCATGGAGAAAAGAAAATGATCGAGTCAGTGTTTTTGCGATACCGGCATATTTGAGCCAGTCAGGTGAGACAAAGCCCACTAGTGGGTTTTTTGGAATTAATGCCAGATTGCTTGGTAATCCTGAAAACGCACTGGTTAAGGCCGTTGCTATTCATGAAGGAGTGCACCTACAGATTGTCGGTGAATTAAGAAGGTTTATTGCAGAATCTCATCCTGATGTAACAGCATTGCTTCACGATGTTATGGTTCCTGATTTTCTTTCTGCAAAAATCAGCCTTGACCATAATGCTCAATTTTTAGATCAAAAGAGTTGGGAATGTATGTCACCTGGAAGGTCAGCTAATGTTAGAACCGTTGAAGAAGCCAAAGAAATTTTGAGAATTTTTTTCGGGGGTATAAAAAAGAAAATGAATCGTATAATTG
>JAYUFM010000004.1:0-2688 GCA_043738715.1 bacterium
GGTTTTCGATTTTAAACTTTACGACAACTGTGTCGTTTGAAGTAAAGTTTGCAGTTTCAACATAAGCACCATTTGCAGGATTGATAACACCTCTAGATACAATATTTATCGCAAGGTCAGGGTTACCATTAACAACTGTATTTTGATGATTTGAATAGTAATTATTTTGATTAGAATGATTTGTTGTTACTGCCTGGTTATTGTTTGTAGTGACGTTTGATGAAGTTGAAGTGCTTGTGGTAACAACATTTTGATTTCCAGAAGTGTTTGAATTTGTAGTTGTAGAATTGTTTCCTACCACTTCAAAACCAGTACCTTTTCCAGGATTTGTAGTTGTTGCGTTGTTATCAAAAAGAGAAGTGATTGAAACCGTAGCAGAGGCTAATGAAGAAACCACCTTTGGTACGATTTTAACGATTCCGATACTTAAAAAGACTAAAAGCGCTATAATACCGCCTATTACAACGACTCTAAGAAAGGTTCTCATTGGTGTTGGGGTTGTTGGTTGCATAATAAGACTATTATATAACAATGTAGGATTTTGTCAATCACACCATTAATGTCTTTTAATGTATAATTTCACCCACCATGATAATAAAAATATATAGCACGCCGTCTTGCACATATTGCCACGCGGCCAAGGAATTTTTTAAAGAGAAAAATGTCGCATTTACAGAGGTAGATGTAGCAGCTAATCTTGAAGAAAGGAAAAATATGATTCAAATTAGCGGACAAATGGGGGTGCCGGTCATTGAAATTGACGGACAGGTCATTGTTGGTTTTAATCAGGATTTGTTAGAAAAGAAAATTGCAGAAGGTGCTGAATCAGCAGTTGCAAAGTAATTAAATTTATTTATTAATAAAAAAATTATTAGAATTTTATGAGTACAAAAAATTTCGCCATAATTGTTGGAGTTATAGTAGTTGTTTGTATTGGGGCTTACTTATTAATTAATTCATCAAAAATGATTGCACAAAATGGAGATACAGTTTTCGTAAATTATACAGGAACATTAACTGATGGTAAAAAATTTGATAGTTCACTAGATCGTGGAAAGCCTATTAGTTTTGTATTGGGAGTAGGTCAGGTTATCAAAGGGTGGGATCAGGGAATCCTAGGTATGACAGTCGGTGAAAAAAAGAAATTAACTATCCCTCCAGAATTAGGTTATGCAGATCATGAAATTCCAGATGGTAACGGAGGTATTCTTATTCCAAAAAATTCTACACTATTGTTCGATGTTGAATTGGTTGATATAAAGAGACCGTAGGCTTAAATTCACGAGACTTGTTAACTGATTAAATAGAGCGCACTTGTCTCGTGCGCTTGCCGCCATAGTTCAACGGATAGAACAGTCCCGTCCTAAGGGATAGATGTAGGTTCAATTCCTGCTGGTGGCACTAGAAAAATAAAAAATGAGCAAATCAATCAGCCTATTTATCACGGAACCACAAACAGATTACGAATTGTTAGACAGTGGTTCAAATTACAAATTAGAGCGTTATGGACGTTTTGTATTGTCACGTCCTGATCCACAGGCGTTATGGTCAACAGATAGAAATACAGAAAAATGGCAATCTGCGGATGCAGAATTTCGCAAAGAAGAAGATGATGGAGAAAGGGGGAACTGGCGAATTAATGAGAAAAATGCTCAAAGCTTGAAAAATGGAATTGTGAAAAATGAAGAAAGGTTGGAAAAAAATCTGGAAAAATGGATGATTGATTTTGGAGGACTGACTTTGCAAATAAAAATGTCCCCGTTCAAGCACACGGGACTTTTTCCAGAGCAAATCGTGAATTGGAAGTGGATGGAAAAAATAATCACCGAGAAATTGGCTGCTGATAAAAACGCAAAACCAATAAAGGTATTGAATTTATTTGGTTATACAGGTGGTGCGTCATTGATATGTGCAAAAGCTGGGGCTGAGGTAACACACGTAGATGCTTCTAAATCTGCAATTACTTGGGCAAATGAAAATGCTGAATTATCTGGTCTTTCTGAAAAACCGATAAGGTGGATTTTGGATGATGCATTGGCTTTTGTTAAAAAGGAAGCTCGTCGAGGAAATAAATACGACGCAATTGTTATGGACCCACCAGCATTCGGTCGTGGCGCAAAAGGTGAGGTTTGGAAAATTGAAGAAGGATTCCTACCTCTAATTGAGGAATGTTTTTCAATCCTTAGTGATTCACCATTGTTTTTTGTACTGAACGGTTATTCTGCTGGTTATTCTGCAATTGCTTATGCTCAAAATTTGTTACCTATTCAACAAAAATTCGGAGGTGAGGTAGAAGCAGGGGAATTATTAATCCAAGAATCAAAGGTTGGTAATGTTGCTAGGCTACTGCCATGTGGAATTGTGGCACGTTGGAAAATATAGATTAAATATGATAGGATATTTTTATGGACGACGAGAATGAGGACCTTGAACAAATTAAAAAAGATATCAAGCAAATAAAGGAAATTGTTACCCGTGATCATCATATGTTGGGGGTTTTATATCGCTACCACAGATGGTCTAGGGCATACGTCCTTTTGAAAATACTGATAATCGCTGGAATAATTTTTGGTGGTTATTACTATTTAGAACCAATGATCCAACCTCTCGTTAATGTCTATGATAAGGTCTCGAATAGTGGACTATTGAATGCAAGTAGTAGTAATAGTGGGGTTTTCATGAACTTTA
>JAYUFM010000005.1:0-2637 GCA_043738715.1 bacterium
TCAACTACCGACATCGACGGCGCTATGCAATCACTAAGAGACGTAATCGAGAGACGTATTAACGCCTTCGGTGTTTCTGAACCGATTGTTCAGACGGAGACTGCAAATATTAGCGGTGGGGAAAAGGTTTACAAATTAATTGTAGAAATTCCTGGAATTACAGATCCAAAGGAGGCTATTGCCCTTATTGGTCAGACTCCAACTCTTGAATTCCGAACAGAAAAGGCAAACCCTGGGAAAATTGATCCATTACTACTCGCAAGTACTACACTTTCAACTACGACCTTAGCTGGAATGATTGATCAGCGATATGAACCAGCAAGTTTGACAGGACGTTACCTAAAAAAAGCAACAATTCAATTTGATCAAAAAACTGGAAGACCACAAGTTGGGTTGGAATTTAATGACGAAGGAACCATATTGTTTGCAAAATTAACCGGTGACAATATTGGAAAGGTAGTAGGAATATTCCTAGATGGTACTCCTATTTCATTGCCAGTTGTTAACGATGCAATAAAGGACGGTAAGGCTGTTATTACTGGAACATTCACAGTAGAGGAAGCTCGTGGTCTTGCGCGAAACCTGAACTACGGAGCCTTGCCAGTAAAGGTGGACTTAATAGGTACGCAATCAATCGGTGCCTCTCTCGGTGCAGATGCACTGAATGCTTCGGTTTTGGCGGGTAAGTGGGGATTCCTTATTGTGGCACTGTTTCTAATACTTTGGTATCGATTACCAGGAGTGGTCGCAGTTGTATCTTTGGGAATTTATACAGTGATCATGTTGGCTATCTTTAAATTTTTACCAGTTGTTTTGACTTCAGCTGGTCTTGCTGGACTTATTCTGTCGATTGGTATGGCAGTAGATGGTAATATTTTAATTTTCGAAAGAATGCGCGAAGAATTACAAAAAGGTCTATCATTAAATGCTGGTATTCGTGAAGGTTTCTCTCGAGCATGGCTTTCAATCCGAGATAGTAACTTATCAAGTATCATTACAGCAGTTATTCTGTATACCTTAGCTACATCTGCCTTGGTTAAGGGGTTTGCTCTTGTGTTCTTGATTGGTGTTTTGGTATCAATGTTCACAGCCATTACAGTTTCCAGAACTTTATTATTAGCGATCGGTGTCAAATCTTACACAGGTATTACAAAATTCCTGTTTGGTAATGGTTTGAAAAAATAGCCTTAAATATTAAAATAAAAATACTACTATGTTCGTCGTAAAATACAGAAAAATCTTTTACTCAATCACTGCTCTTCTTGTGGTGTTCTCAATTTTCTCAGTCAGTTACTGGGGATTAAATTTTGGTATTGATTTTAAAGGGGGTGCTATCGCTGATGTTCAGTACCAGAATCGTCCAGCAAAGGTAGATGTTGAAAATGCAATTAAAACTCTCAATCTCGGAGAATTCAGTGTTAGACCTTCAGGAGATAATGAATTTATAATTAGAACTCGAGATTTAACTAATGTAGAAAGACAGCAGTTTATTTCTGCAATTGGAGTAGGGGGAACAAGTACTGCTACAACAAGCGACGCAATAAAATCAGGTATTGTTTCAAATATTACATCTACTACAACTACAATATCAGGAGCAACATTAAAACAGTTTGATTCAGTTGGTCCAGTATTAGGTCAGGAACTTGCTCAAAAATCTGCTACAGCAATTATTTTCGTGATTATTGCGATTGTATTGTTTATCACTTTTGCTTTCCGTGGCGTATCTGAGCCAGTTTCATCATTTAAATATGGATTGGTAGCAGTTGTTGCCTTGATTCATGATGTTATTGTTCCAACAGGTATCTATGCATTCTTGGGAAGAAACGGAGGATTTGAGGTGGACGCATTGTTTGTTACGGCGATCCTCGTGATTCTTGGTTTCTCTGTTCACGATACAATCGTGGTATTTGATAGAACTCGTGAAAACTTAAAACACGCTCCTAGCAAAAAACCTTTCTCTGAAATTGTAGGCGAAAGTATCAGTCAGACTTTCTCACGTTCAATAAATACATCGTTGACGACTGTTTTGTCTTTGATTGCTCTATATATTTTTGGACCAGAAGCAACTCGAAACTTCTCTTTGGTTATGATGATCGGTATAATTGCAGGAACATATTCATCAATTTTCCTAGGAAGTCCATTGTTGGTTACAATTCAGAAATTGAAAGAAGGAAAGGGTCGATAATCGGAGGTGTTACCACAAGTACAGATCCGTGCTTTAATTAGATTATGGAACGCTACGAAGATAAAGAAATACACTATGCCAAAAAGACAGATGCTGATAAGGTATTAGCATATAGTCCACAATTTAAAATTGGAATTGAAAATTATCCAAGTTTAATGAGCGAGTCTAAGGAAATTATCGATGCTTGTGTTCAAGAACTAATCACGGTCGGTGATCTTGAGGGTGGGGTTGTAAACATGGAAACTGAAAATATATCAGTTTCCCAAATATGCAGAACAGAAACAACGGCAAGGTTTTATTTTAAGGTGGTTAATAAAAAAGATGGGAATGAATATTTCGTGAAGGTGACTCAGCACCCAGAGCAAATTCATGGTGGCCCGAGAGAATTGCTTACCACTGTTCAATTAAAAGAAGACCTAGCAGGTCTAGATGGTGTAAGGGTTGGGGAAGGG
>JAYUFM010000006.1:0-2572 GCA_043738715.1 bacterium
CCGCCTCCCACTGATTGACATTTCATGTAATGTCGCAATTTCCCACAGCTCTCAGCACGCAATTTGGCGTTCTGGGGCTTTTTTTATTCTCAAATTTTCTTCTATTGCAACTCTTGATTTTTTCACTTTTTCCTAATATTTCTGCTTGATTTATTTTTTAATATATTTTAGTATCTAAATACCAAAGGACTATGGCCTTGTGCTGGGCACCAGGAACAGTTATTGGTAGGGGCGAATACAACATCCAGAGACCCCGAACAGGAAGGAGGACAAATACCACCAATGGCAAAAGACAAAAATAAAAAACTGCACGGATCCAAGCGATCGATCGAACGCACGCTTCGGAAAGGCAGGGACAAACGCAAGTAAGCGACCACCCTGATCGCATAGGCTGCAAAACAGCAACCAACACTCAGCGCCTCGGTAAGCATCAACGAAAGAAGATGAATGCCGGGGCGCTTTTTTTATTACCCTTATTACGCTTGTCTATTGTTCTTGTGTGTAGATGTTTACACTAATTACGCGTGCAAATGATTGTAGATGTCTTCCAGTGCTTTTACCGCATCACCAGCTGCAATATTGTTTTGATGATAAAGTCCGTCAGTACAGTCACCAGCGGCCCAGATACCCACAGTTTTAGACATCTGAGTCTTTGGGTCAACAATAATCTTTCCAATTGCATCTAATTCAACTACATCTTTCGAAAAATCAGTATTTGGTAAGAGTCCAATTTCAACAAAAATTCCTGTTACTGGTAATTCAATAATCTCTTCTGTTCTACCTGGGATATTTTCACCTTTTTCATTTTGTGGAATTCCTCTGTATGAAAAACTAGTAACGAATTTATCACCTTTAACAGAATGGGGGATGGCATTTTTAATCGCACGAACATTCGGTTTCGATAGGACTTTTTCTACTGTGACCTCGTCTGCTCGGAAAATGTCTCCACGATTTAAAATCGAGACACTTTTACAATATGCAGCCAATTGTGCTGCGCTTTCAAAAGCGGCATTACCACCACCTACAACCACAACGTCTTGTCCAGAAAACACTGGTCCATCACAAGTAGCACAGTATGTTAAACCTTTGTTATCAAATTCCTTGGCGCCGGGGATTTCCAATTTTCTTCGTCGACTTCCTGTTGCAATTAGAATAGTTTTTGTCTCAACAGTTGTAGATTCTTTATCATTCAAAGTCACAGAAAATTCAGCACCATTTTTGGTAATTTTAGAAACACGTGGTCCTTCTTTTATTTCAACCATCTCACCTGCGTATGCACGCAAGTGGTTTTCCAGTTGTTTAGCTAATTCTGCACCACCTACCTTTATTGTACCAATCCAGTTTTCAATACCTTCAGATACGGCACTTTGCCCTAGAAAGTTTTCAGTAATAAATAATGTTTTAAGTTTCTTTCGACTTGCGTAAACACCAGCCGCTACACCTGCAGGACCCCCTCCAATAATGGTTAAATCGTATTTCATATTCTGACCATTTTATCAGAATTTTCAGAAAAAATCGACTTTATAGCTGAAGAAGTAAAAAGCCAGAGAGACTCGACGGAAGACCGTAGGGTGGACTGTATGGCGGAGAACAAAAGGTCTAGAGATATCTGACGGAGGAAACCGTAAGGTTTCCGAGTCAAAGGAAAAGTCCTTCATTTTGGGTTTTTCAAATGAAGGACTTATTCCCTTATCTATAGACCTTTTCGTTCGTAGCAATTACTTCAACTTTGATCGTCTCAAAAACGCAGGAATTGCATTCCAATCATCTTCGTCTTTATCATTTTTCTTCTTATCAAGACCAGTCTTTACCGCTTCGGTAGAATTAGCAGTTGGTTGATCAAAAGTGTTTGATGTTCCAAGGGGAATAGAATTAAAAATTCGTCCACGATCCTTGTCTTCCTTGCTTTCAGTTTTCTCATTTTTAATCATTCCGATATTAAATCCTCCCTGGCCAGCATTATTTTCCGTGCTTGTATCAAATAGACTTTTCTTGATAGCTTCTGAATTAGGAAAATTTGCAGCAATAACAGTTATGCGAAGTTCATTCTTTTTCAAACGCTCATCACGAACTGTACCGAAAATGATTTTGGCATTAGGGTCTACTGATTCTGTAATAATTTTTGCAGCCTCTTGAATTTCCCACATTGTAAGGTCTTCACCGCCAGCGATAGAGAATAGGACACCTTTTGCTCCATGAATAGAAACATCAAGAAGGGGAGAACTGATTGCGGCCTTGGCTGCTTCTTCGGCACGTTTTTCGCCGCTTGCAGTCCCAATACCCATAAGTGCAGATCCAGCATTTTCAAGAACGGCGCGAATATCGGCGAAATCGATGTTACCAACAGTACCTGGCATTGTGATTAATTCAGAAATACCTTCTACTGCTTGTTTTAAAACCTCATCACACATTCCAAAGGCTTGTTTTGCAGTTGTGTCTTTAGAAACTGTAGCCATTAGACGATCATTTGGAATAACTACAAGTGCGTCAACAGAACGAGCAAGTTCGGCTAGACCTTGTTCAGCAAGACGCATTCTCTGCTGTCCTTCGAAAGAGAAAGGTTTAGTTACAA
>JAYUFM010000007.1:0-2563 GCA_043738715.1 bacterium
ATTCATGACAATGATTATAACACTGATGTTAATGATGTAAATTTAGATGCAGAGGTAGATTTAGATGAAGAAGATGTTAGTGAGGATATCGATGAAGAAGAAGATCTTGTGACTACAGATTTAGTTGTAGGGTCAAAAAAGAGAAATGCTAGAAGTAAAAAGACTAGCAATTCTAACTTCGTTTGTGAAGCTGATAAGGAATTTACTGCCATGCATGGACCTGGTGATTTTTCTTCACTCATTTGCAACTCTTTTAAAAACTCATTAACTGTGGAAGATAATAAAGCGAAGAATAAAAAAAAAATATAGTAATATAAAAATTATTTTAACTATCTAAAAAACTTCTTTCTAAAATAAATCTTCATAATGTTTTTGGTTAAAACGCTGTCAGAGAACATATATGAACGGTCCAAGAAGAAAAAAATCCAAAAAAATCTCTAGGAGAGAATCTACAAAACTTTAGTAAAAATCAAAACTTTTGTCATTATCCCCCCCCCCCCCTTCTTTTTTAAATCTTGTAACCCGTTAAATTTATCTGATACTGGAAGGCCACCAAAACTGTGTTTTCCTGCCGGATTAAAACCCATTTGCTCCGGGTGAATTAATTTGCCGAGACCATAATATCGTCTCGGCAAATTTGTTTTTTCGATTATTTTTGCTCCGATCCTAAAAGCAAACCACGAGGCTTTTCTACCCTTGAAAAAAATAATCGAAAAAACAAATTTGCCGAGACGATATTATGGTCTCGGCAAATTAATTCACCCGGAGCAAATGGGTTTTAATACGGCCGGAAAACACAGTTTTGGTGGCCTTCCAGTACACACACAGTGTCAGGCTGGAATTCACGGGGTCGTTATAAAAGGTCCGTGATACTATCCCGTAAAAGTTATAGGGGAGGTTGAGTTTCTCTTCTTTCACCGTTTACGTTATAAAATACACTTTAAAATTTGAAAATTCGAAAATTATTCAATTGAATTTACGATTAGCTTGCCGAACAAGATAGTATGATGAACAACATAGCTGTTCGATAACATCTCTTGCAAATTGGACTGATATTTTGCATCTTGTAATTTGTTTCAGAAATGATTTACTCAAAGAAAGCTCTCTGTATTCAGTTTTCTATCATGGCTACCCTTATTAAACGAGTCGCGAAGAAGCGCAAAGAAGAGGTCAGATATCTCAAGCCAAAGAGAAAATCACCCAGTATCACCAGACTTAAAGATCCTGACTATTGGTCTTCTACGTGGGGTCAATTAGTGGTGCAACTGGCTTCAATTGAAGGCGGGCCGTCAATTGATACAAGAATAGGAAAGCGTCGTTTTCGGGTGCCATATGTCGTATACTGTGATCTGGTCACCAAATGTTTGGATAAGAAAATATTTGGAGAGAACTGCAACAAAGATACTGATATAGCTAATAGAAAAATATGTCCCGTCGAGATCAAGCTGTTGTCCGTACTTCGAATTCTGGGCAGAAATTTGTACAAAATTGGAATTTTGACGACATTGCTGAAGCAACGCTTATGGGAGAGACTACTGCACGAAGAGCTTTTCACTCATTTTGTGCAAAGTTTGTCGAAGAGTACTATGAGATGTACGTATACCGCCCTACTGGTGAGAAACTCCGGAAAGTTATGAATGTTTTTGAGCAAATGGGACTGCCGGGTTGTATTGGTTCGACTGATTGTGTGCACCTGAAATGGGACCGATGTCCAGTAGGTCTTGCACAACTTTGTTCAGGAAAAGAGGGATATCCAACACTGGCCTATTCTTGTACTGTCGACCATCACCGAAGGATTCTAGGATCTACCAGCAGTTATTGGGGAGCTAAAAATGATAAGACAATTGTTCGTGGTGATACGTACATCACGGATGTGAAATTCAAAAAAGTGCATGAGGATGTTTCGTTCAATGTTTGCGTAAATGGTGTCTTAAAGCCCATCAAAGGGGTGTACTACATTTGTGATGGTGGGTATCATAAGTGGACTTGTATGATCAATCCTATGAAACATACGTCAGTTAGGAGTGATAGACTGTGGTCAGAGTGGGTAGAGTCCACACGGAAAGATGTCGAGTGTACGTTCGGTAGTCTGAAGGCTCGATGGAGATTCTTAAGAAATGGTATCGTATTGCAAGATCAAAATTTAATTGACAACGTTTTCTTCACATGCTGTATTCTGCACAATATGATTTTAGAGTATGATGGACTAGACAATAGGTGGGAGACAGATGCGGATTGGGAAGCAATGATTCCACAACCAACTAACTCCGATGAAGGTTTCGATGAAGAAGATGGTGTTCCAGTAAGTCAGCAACAAATATTGATAAATGCTAGAGTAAATCAGTGGCTAACGTCAAGAGACAATACTGCAGAACAAGAAATTGCTTTAGGAAACGATTTTGAAGAGGAAGTTGATAGTGATTTCGATACGAAAAGAAAAGTTCTAATAAATCATTTTCGACAAGCTGTGGTCCTGGACGCCTTTGATCTTGGACAAAAGGGAAAAGGTGTGGAATGGCTGAAGAAACAGATGTGCTTAATAGCTTACAGAGGAAGCTATGAG
>JAYUFM010000008.1:0-2542 GCA_043738715.1 bacterium
TTAAAAAAGTGTCTTCACCTGCAACACCATTCGAACCTTGCAATACGAATGGGATTTTCAAATCTGATGCTATTTTTTTATAAGTAACAACAATATCTATACATGACTTTTCAAACACCAAAGACGTGTTTACAGGCAAGTTTAAACTTTGACAAATTGATTTTAGGTTAACCTTACTGCCCAAATCTTCTTGTATAGAATAATCTGGCAAAGCCATCGGTATTTTATTTTTCTCTCGCAGCCTATCCATATTTTTATTCATAAAAAAGAAAAGTGCAAAATAATCCTTTTTAATATCAAGTACAGATTTTAAAAAAGTATCATCTTCCAACATAATCTCAACAGCTACATCATTTTCAATTTTGTTTAGCAGATTTTGATTTGAATAAGTCTTTAATTCATAATTTTGACTAAGTAACCTATATATATAATTGTCGTCATAACAAACAATCTTAAAATCCTCAAAAAGATCGAGAAACTCAACAGACATAAACGGAGACCTTTCAAAAAAGATTATTGTCATATATTAATGGCAGACAACGACAGTGGTACTTGTCTGTATTATCTTGGCCTCATCAAAGGGAATATTTGTGACTCACGAATACTTTTTCCAGCAAGGAAACTAAATAACCTCTCCGAAACACCGAATCCAAATACTGGTGGCATACCGTATTCCATTGCTTCGATATACTCAAAGTCTGCCATTTGAGCCTCATCATCACCTGCATCTCTAAGTGCCTGTTGTTTAACAAAACGTTCCCTCTGATCAATTGGGTCATTCAATTCATTAAACGCTTTACCCACTTCACTACCTGCGAGAATAATCTGAAACCTATCAACTACACGATTATCTTTTACAGATCTTTTTGCAAGAGGCTCAAGATAGACTGGTATTCCAGTTAAAATTGCAGGACCAGCAAGAGTCTTACGGATTTTTTTCCACAAAAGATCTACGCCTCGACCAACGTCAATATTTTTTTCATGGGTTATACCCTTTTCTTTTAATACCTCCATTAGCTTATCAAGACTTACCTCTCTTGGGTCAAATCCATATTCTTTTTTCATAAGATCATTAAAATCATAAGATTCCCAGTCTTTTGAAAAATCAATATCAAATTCGTTTATTTTAAAATTAAGAGTACCGAATGTTTTTTCAGCCACGAACCTATATAAATCAATTAACATTGGGACGCCTTTTCTTGAGTCCTGATATGCTTCGTAAAATTCGAAGGACGTGTAATCATTTGCATGTTCATATGACATACCTTCGTTTCTAAAAATTCTTCCAATTTCAAAAGTCTTTGGTAATCCTCCAACCATTAATTTTTTCTGCCACAATTCACCAACTGAAATTCTAAGAAAAACATCAATATCCAATGCGTTATGGTGGGTAATAAATGGTCTTGCATCTGCTCCACCAGTCATTGTCTCTAAGACTGGTGTTTCGACTTCGACAAAACCCCTATCAAGCATAAATGTTCTGACAGAATTCCAAAAAACTGAACGCTTTTTAATTAAATCTGAAACGTCTTTATTTAAAAGCATATCTATGTACCTTTTTCTATAACGTTCATCCTCGTCTTTAAGACCAAACCATTCACTAGGCACAGGTGATAAGCTTTTCGCCAACATTCTCCATGATGATGCCAGTAATGAATTAACACCTCGCTTTGTTGTAAAGGGTAAACCAGCAATTTCGATAAAATCACTCGAATCAACCGCCTTTGTAAAAACTTCAAAACTTTGATCGCCTAAATCATCTTTTTTTACGATACCCTGAACACGCGCAGTTCCATCAAATAGGTCAATGAAAATAAGCCCTCCTTGATCTCGTAAAGACATAATGCGACCTGCTAATGTTACTTTTTCTGATGCTGAATTTAGTTTTTCAAAATTATCTTGAAAATATTTATTCTCACAAGTACGAAAAGATTCTGCAGGATATGAATCAATCCCCTGTTTTTTTAAATATTCAATTTTTGCTTCACGTTCTGAACGTATATCTTCTAATTGGGACATTTTTTTAAATTTAACTTGCTAGAAGTTTATCAGAAATAGAAAAAATTATCTATTATTTAACACCTAATTAGCAAGTTTCTACTAGGGTTTTATCAATACCTACTCTAGAGAAATAACAGTGAATTTAGCAACGCCACCTGGAGTTTTGAAAGTGAATTCTTCACCTTTCTTTTTACCCATAAGTGCGTGCCCTAAAGGAGACTTGAATGAAATTTTTCCAGCAACCATATCTGATTCTTCTGATCCAACAATCGTATATGTTTTAGACTCTTTATCTGTGCTCTTTTTTACCTTTATACGTGAACCGACTTCTACAACATTACTGTGGTGAACAGCTACAATCTCTACGTGCGACAAAACATTTTCCAATGTTGTTATACGGTCTTCAAGTGCCGCCTGTGATTCTCTGGCCTCTTGGTATTCTGCGTTTTCTGATAAGTCTCCTAATGATTTTGCGTATTCCAATTCAGAAGCGATTTCTTTTCGCTTTACTGTCTTTAGCTGTTCTAATTCTGCTGTCAAT
>JAYUFM010000009.1:0-2517 GCA_043738715.1 bacterium
CCCATAAAGATTTGGAGGTTTTTTGTCTTTGTTTCTATTCCTAACTTGCCGAGTGCTTCGAAAAAATTCTTTTCTTCACCTGACTCCGTCGTGATAACGTAAGCGATTGCTCTAATAAGAGATCTCCCCGCTATAGCCTCTTTCATAATTGCTCCAAAATTTACCCTTGCGTGGTATAGGTTTTTTGCACTGTGATATAAATTTTGTGTGTCTATAAAAATACCAACTCTTTGTTCTTTGTGTTTAATAACTGCCATAAAAATAATTTATTAAAATATTAATGTCCACGATGACCTGTTTAAAGGTTTTGAATTTAAAAAATGAGATTCTACTTAAAATGATTCTAAAAAGTTGAAACCTGCTGAGAGATTTTCTTTAGCAGGTTTCAAAAATTATACTGTCTTCTTTTTCAAATCTAGAGCCTTTACCAATTTTAGGTATCTTTCTCCGTGATTTTTTTGCAAATATTGGAGATAGTTTTGTCTGTCCGCAACAAGTTGTAATAAACCTCTGCGTGAACTCTTATCAGACTTATGTTTCTTTAAATGCTTAGTAAGCTCAGTAATTCGAGTACTAAGGACTGCAATCTGAGACTCGGCAGAGCCGGTATCTTTATCGTGGAGTTGCACATCCTTTATGATTTTTGCCTTTTTTGTTTTGGTCAACATGGTCAAGCTAATTTATCATAAATAGTTTAAAAAGGCAAGAGATGGGCCTATTTAAAGCTCTATAATGAGGACTAGTAGCCTATTTTTACTAAGTGTTAACTGATATAATAGTTTTGAATAAACAGCGCTATGAATAATAAGATTAATACCTTGTCGCACAATATTAAATCGTCCCCTGCTGGAGAGTTGGAAGCCTATAAAAACCAATTTCTAGAATATGTAGAAATAGAAAAAGGAAGAAGTTTGAAAACCGTTGAAAATTATGACAGGTATGTTTCGAGCTTTATCGACTATTTGAAACGTGAAGTAAGTTCGCCAAATGTTTCTTGTGTAACACAGGAGGTGATTAGAAGCTACAGACTATGGCTCAATAGAAGGGCTTTAGGCGATGTTAGAGGTGAAAATCAAGTATTAAATGTTTCACGTGACACATTAAAGAAAAGAACACAGAATTATTACCTAATAGCTCTTAGGTCATTTTTAAAGTATCTAAACAAAAGGGATATTAAAACAATACCAGCTGACTCTATAGAGCTTGCAAAGGTGTCCGAAAGATCAATAGAACTTATATCAGTTGAGGAACTAAACAGGCTTTTGGATGCTCCATCAAAAGAAAAGGACAGAGAAAAATCCTTAAGAGATAAGGCTATGTTGGAATTATTGTTCTCGACCGGTTTACGAGTTTCAGAGCTATGCAACCTCCCAATTGACCTAGATGTCTCTAAGGATGAGTTCTCAGTCAGGGGAAAGGGGGAAAAGGTCAGGGTTGTTTTCGTATCGGACTCTGCAAGACAGGCGGTTATGGAATATAAGAAAGGTAAAAAAGGAATAGATAGTGCAAAATTGTTTCATGTGACACCTAGAACCGTGGAAAGGGTCATCAGGGCATACGCCATCATTGCGGGTATATCTAAAAAGGTCACACCACACGTTATTAGACATAGTTTTGCTACAGGTTTGTTACAGAATGGTGCAGATCTTAGGTCTGTTCAAATGTTATTAGGACATGCAAGTATAACGACTACTCAGATATATACTCACTTAACTGATAAACACCTTAGAGATGTCCATAAGAAGTTCCACAAACGCTAGTTGGTTATATTAATTTGCACTTTCTGGTACAATAGACACAATAATTGTTACATATGAAACTAAACATACTTTGTTGGAACGTTAATGGAATTAGGGCATGGTCAAAAAAGGGGAGTTTCAATGAATTGTTACATATGAAACCCGATATATTTTGTCTACAAGAGGTTAAAGCAAGGCCCGATCAATTAGAGGCAGATTTGTTGGCACCTAATGGTTATTTTTCATATTTTGAATATCCAACAGAGAAAAAAGGGTATAGTGGAGTTGCAATATACACTAAAATTAAACCTATTAAGGTAGAATATGGCTTAAACATTGAAGATTTAGATAAAGAAGGCAGACAAATAACCCTTTATTTCGAAGACTTCGTTCTGATAAATTGCTATTTTCCAAATGGAGGAGGGGAGGATCATCGACTTGAGTATAAAATGAAATACTATAAGGCGTTTCTTGTGAAACTCAATAAAATCAAAGAAAAATACCAGAAAGTAATCTTTTGCGGTGATTTTAACGTCGCACACAATGAAGTAGACATTGAAAGACCTAAAGAAAATGAAAACCATGTAGGTTTCCTACCACAAGAAAGAAAATGGGTGGATGAGCTTATAAAACATGGATATGTTGATGTTTATCGTGAAACACATCCTGATGAAACAAAGAAATATACATGGTGGGATGTTAAAACCAGATCAAGGGAGAGAAATGTTGGTTGGCGTATAGATTATTTCTTTACTACTAAAAACCTATTAAATAGTGT
>JAYUFM010000010.1:0-2513 GCA_043738715.1 bacterium
CCACCCTGAGTTCTTTCGCGTCTTATCGACCTTATCATCCTTTACAGGGAAAAGCCCCTTCCATCCATTCATGACAGTCTGGTTCAATACGGCTACTGCTTTTATCGGGTTGGAACCTGAAAGTTTCAAAAGTTCTTTTAGCGTGAGGTTAGCGGAATCCCGTGTGAGAGGGGCTTTCATTGTCTTGCGGTGTCTGACGAATAATTCCCATGCAGGTCTGAACACTTCTGAAGCAAACAGGACTTTAAGTTCTTCTTGAAGTTTTATCTCATCTTCTGTGAGTGGCAGGTGGGATTGTCCTTTACGCTTCGTGTATGAACGTTTCTTTTTTGTAACTACAATCGGTTCAAAAGAAAGATCGGAAGAGAGCGAAGCTTTCGCTTCGCTCTCTTCTAATTTATTTTTTATTTCTTTATTATTATTTAATAGGACTTTGTTCGATGGTTGAGAAGGCTTGCCATCCAAAGCCGTAAGCCCTGTTTCATCTTCTTGCAATGCGTCATTTTTGTCTACGTTGCCTACCGTATTTGTCCACGTTGGCTGCAATATTTGTCTATGTTGGTCGCCGTTTTTGTCTACGTTGAGTTCATCCAACATAGACGTATTTGTCTGCGTTGGGTCTTCATCAAAGGTCAAAGAAAACTCAGCTATTTTTCCTGTGATGCGTATCCGGCGGGCTTTGCCTTCGCCTTCAACCGTGATGAATCCTTCCAGTTCCAATTCATTAATTCCTCTGGTTATTGTCCTTGTACTTGAATTGCGGATCATGGTGGATAGTTTTTTGTTTGTTGCCCAGCAGTAACCTTTGACATTCGACAATTGATAGATGACCTGGTAAAGAGAAATCAGATGCGGCTTAATGAACAGGTGCATCCTGGGAAGGTCTCTGAAAAAATTATGTGGTGTCATTCATTGTTGCGTTACTTTGAATTGCGTTTCCTTTGAGTCGGCAAAGTGGGAGGGGAAACGCAACTAACCCCTCCCGAACGGTCGTCGACACCGTGCGCCTGTGAATATTATATACCTACCTCGTCTGATGGTTCCCTTTATTAAAGAAGAAGCCCCGACATACCATCGGGGCTTCCCTTATGAGAATTTAAAATAGACATACCTAATTTATTCGCCACTTCTTGATTTGTTTTAAATGATATTCACGAAAACACATCGGAAATGAATTCCTGGCATACGCATGATTAGTCATGGGCAAAATGAAGTTTGGAATACGTTGTGGGATAAAGTTTTCGGAAGAGGGTATCTATAGTTTTTTTACGGCTTTCAATTTCTGACTTACTGGATTGTGCAAACACTTTCCTCTCTTCATCCATAAGAATCACGGTACCATCCGGTACATCTGCAATCTGAACACAAATCAGATGCACTCCGAATAAAAAATCATACAATGCCACTGCAAGTGTCTCGCACTCAACAAATGATCCATCATTGCAGGGCAATGATTCCGGCCCATTTGAAAGATCAAGCGCAGATATTATTTGGGCTTCTTTTAGAGTTAGCTGAATTTCTTTCATTTTTTCCTTTTGCATCTTATTTTCGTTTTATTGGTTACACTTTTAGAATAAAATTTTTCTGCAATTGCCAGATAATTCTCCTGCGAGTATAGCCGTTAACGCTTTCCCTGTGGCGGAATGCGGAAGATTAATAGAATTGTTTTTTTGTTGATCTACTTCTTCGTAGTGCCCTATCAGGATTAACAGGATCGGTAAGAATCAATTAAATTAAAAAGGGAACAGGATCGATTTAAAAGATCTAAGTTTCTCACCCACCTTCCCTTCCCGCCGGGACTACCACCATTGTATGGCTTGATGTAGAGATTGTTTCTCGTCGGAAGGAAATATTGTCGTTAAGCAATTTAAATTATAGATCAAACAGGATGTGTGTAAATTTACACATGATATTTATTTGCCATGATGTGCCTACCATATCATGATTTAAAAATGTTCCATGCGTTTTTTCCTTTTTAAAGACGAAACATTCACCATCCTGTCTAATAATATAAGGTAAATGGGTAACGTAGCCCGCTTAAAAAAAATCATGTGAAAATGGAATTTATGACATTAGATAATGCAGCCTATTGTGTAGTATTTGAAATAACAGCAAATGGACTCAAAGAGAAAATGCAATTCGTAGAAGACCCAAAGCCAGTACATGTAACTAAGAACTTTAATGGCACTTACGATCTTGAGATACCTTCACTAATGGGGAAGGAGTACGCGATTACTAATTTATCGAAACAAAAATTAAGTAAGGACGCGTGGCTATTAAAAAATGATGGAGTTGCTGCTTATTTGTATTCTAACTGCTTTGGTCGGGCTTTAGATAAAATTTTTGAAGCGATGGGACTGCCAGCTTCAGCTACCATTATTGATAGTCTTACTGCGTGTCTGAAGCTCGCAGAAAAAGCAGAGGACTTTGAACTCTGCAAGCAAATCCAGGACATGATCCAAGCTGTAAAAAAAGGTGAGACGATTAAATTCTAATTTATAAGAGTGAAGGTG
>JAYUFM010000011.1:0-2500 GCA_043738715.1 bacterium
AAAGATGCAGCACCACCCCATGTTGGAACAGTTCCTTTAAATATACCGACCTCAGCCCATGTAACAGTTACAGCTGCTGTTGTGACCTTGGTATTCACAGTACATGAAGTATAGGCGTTTCTGGCTTTACCTATATATAGAAAGTAAGAAGTGTTTGTAACCATAGTAGTCACCGCAGCAGCAGTTGTTGAATAACCCTGAGGAAACATATATGTAGGGGTTATGTTAACACTGGCTACGTTTGTTCCATCTGACACCAATGAGTTTCCAGCTGTACCAGCGGTTGCAGGATAAGTCGCCGTCGACCAAGAAGGCGCTGATGAAGCACCTGATCTTAAAATCTGTCCTGCTGTCGCAGTACCTCCCAAAATTGCAAGGGCCGATGCACCCGAATACACGATACCGCCATTACTCGCAGTAAGGTTTGCCGCAGTGCCGCCTTGTGCCAAGGTAACAGCTGCACTATCCGTTAAAATATTCGCTGATGCATTTGGTAATGTGAATGTTTTTGTTGAAGCAGAAGGACCACTAAAAGCTGTAAAACCGTTTGCCGTCCCACCATTTGTTGATGGCAAAATACCAGTGACACCATTTGTCATATCAATTTGAGCCCAAGCCGGGTTATTACTGGTTCCAGTATTTGAAAGGTATCTAGTTGCAGACGTGTTTTTTGCCAACTGTGACACCGTACCTGCAGCTGATCCGTAAATAATATCCCCTTGTGCAAATGAATTACTTGTCACAATAGTGGCATTAGCATCCGGATAAGTATATGTTCGCAAAACCGTCGGGCCTGTTACTTGAAAAGTTCCATCACCCACATCCGCCCAAGGATGTCCTGGATTTGGTGTTGCTGCTAATACTGCCGTCACTGTGAACATTGCCAAAACAAGAACTGCAAAGAAATTTAAAATCTTACTGATATTTAATTTTCCAGAACTATCTTTTGGTAGTTTGAATACTTTTGTTAATCCCCTCTTAAAAAGATTTTTCTTCATGAAATATAATTTGATAATATCAAGAATGCCACCTATGGTAAAGGGGAAAGTTAGTTTGAAATTTCAGAAGTTGTGCTCGTAGTAGAATTTTTTTCCGAATTTCCAACGTCAATTGTTGTAGACGATTCAGTGCTATTAACATTAGAAACCGTGCTCGTACCGGAATCCTTTTTAACATCTCCGCGAGTAAAAATTATTTCACCATCATCCCCAAGAGCCGCCATCTTGCAAGCAATAAAGGAAATGCTCGAGCAACTATCTGGATCAGAGGTTTTAATAAAAGTGTGACTTCCTTCACCATATGATTCAGGTTGAATAACATAACTATTAGCACCTGCAAATGTATCAGCCTCAAGAACCCCGGTCTCTGTGTTAAATATTGCCAAATTTCCAATGTCACCATCAGATTTTACAACTACCTCCTGAATTCCATCATTATTACGAACTTTAAAACTAAAACTAGGAGATGACGTTTTAGCGCTCGCTACATAAAGTCCTGATTTTGAAACAAAAGGACTTGTGTCAGCCTTTCCGTACGAAACCTGCAAAGTCATCCCATCTAAAAACACTGCCGGTGATCTATCTATAGACTGGAGACTTCTAACTGAAATTTGTAATCCTGATAAATCATTCCATGAAGTTTCAGGCGGTATTGGAATTTCAAAAATACTGTAACGCAAATGTACAGCATCTACCCGTCCCAGACTTTCCCAATCTTTTCCGTCTAGTGTATAGAAGACTTCCAAAATTTCATTTCCAGAGGATACATTAGTACTATCAATTGAAATAGACGGAATTATTTGATCAGATGTAGTTGAAATTGTAGACGTAGCATCTGTCACAATTTCAGTTGTACTTGAGGCAATCTCTTCTGCAAAGGCAGTTGTAGTAAACAAGTTTAAAAAACTAGTTGGTAATGAACTAGTAGATATATTATCCGGGGGAGATACAACATTACTATTATTTTGAGATTGAACAGGCTCTATATTAGAGGCATTACCTGTTGAGCTTGCCTCTAAAGATGAGGTTCCCAAAGTAAAATTTACATCCTTACCCGAAGTTGCATCTAAGATTTCTCCAGCGCTGGATTTAAAACTATCACTGGAAATATTCTGAGGACCTTCCCCATTATTTTTTGCAATATCCCAAGAAAAAGTCACAATCAATTTTTTTGGCGCTGTATTTTCTGGAATAGTTCCTTTAAAATCACCACAATAAATTTCTGCATTCGTATTTTCAGGTAATAATGCCGAGTTCTCATTACTTATAGAATTTGTGTTTTCATCCAATACATCAGGCTTACCTGCTGCTCTAAAAGAATTTGTCCAACCCCCAAGACAAGAATTCGGATAAAAAGTGGCTATTTCAGCTTGAACAGAAACAGCTTTGAATGAAAAATATAAAATTACCAACAAAAAAATAGAGCCGGATGCGACAATGGTAATCTTTTTATATTTATTCTTTTTTACCTTCTTAAGTCGTTTTTTTTTCATATCCTGACA
>JAYUFM010000012.1:0-6924 GCA_043738715.1 bacterium
AAGCGGGGACAGGTAAACGCACAGTTGGGCAAATTGGAGGTTTTTCTAACCCCGCTAGAAATGTTGCCAAGGCTTCATCTTTAAACGGTGGAGGATTGGATCTACCAGGCTCAAATTCATCAGGAAATACCGGACTTGCTACGGTTGAAAGTGCTGGTTCTCGACAGTGGTCAAATATTGAAAAATATATGAATTCGCACAATCCTTCCGATTGGAGGCTTGCGATCTTAGAAGCCGACATTCTTTTATATGACATGTTGGAACAAATAGGTTTTCAAGGTGACACTATTGGTGACAAATTAAAATCAATTGAACCAGCCAGTTTTAACACTTTGGATGATGCATGGAGGGCACATAAAGTTAGAAATATGATTGCTCATGAAGGATCAAATTATGAGCTCAATTATGCTGAAGCACGAAAAGCAATAAATTCTTATAAAAAAGTTTTTGACGAATTCTATTTCATTTAGACCATTGCTTGATTTTTTCATCTTCTTATGTATAATTTGTAAACGCTAAGAAGGGTCTCGAAAGTTTGTTTCAGGCCGAAGTCGCTATATTTAGCAATATATAGCGGGGTAGAGAAGTAGCATCTCGAGAGGCTCATAACCTCTAGACCCCGGTGCAAATCCGGGCCCCGCAACAAGAAAAACAAAGAGATCTTTTGGTGGAACGGGATAAATCCTTGAAAGGATTTTCCCTCCTGCTCGCGCCGACGCGCTCCGCAAGTCCACTAAAAGGTCTCTTTGTTTTTCGTGGAGAATAAGTTATATTGGAAACCATGTCGAGGTAGCTCAGTCGGTAGAGCACAGCACTCATAAAGCTGCGGTCGTGGGTTCGATTCCCACCCTCGACACAATTTTGATGGTTATATTTTTGTGCTATATTAATATATGGCTTTAACTAGACTAAAATTTTTACCTAATATTTTCGTAATCGCTGCACCGTCTGCAACCGGAAAGACAACTATTGTTGAAATGTTATTGGACAGAATGGGCGATACATTTATAAGGGCTGTGACTGCGACTTCTAGAAAACCCCGAGAAGGAGAGGTTCATGGTGACCATTATTATTTTTACCCAGATGGAGAATTTGAAAAGAAAATCGAAGAGGGCTTTTTCATAGAGTGGGTAAATGTTCATGGTAAGAAATATGGACTTCCGCAACATGAAATAGAGCGTTTGCTGAATTCTGGGAAACATCCAGTTTTAGTCATAGAATTGGAGGGGATTCAAAGTGTTCGTAAAAAGGTTTCTAAAGATTTATATAATAAAATTGTAGATATTTTTTTATTACCACCTAGTGAAGAAGAGTTAGTGAGGCGTATGAAAAAGAGGGGAGAAATATCTGAAGATGAAATACAAACACGACTTGAGACAATGAGAGTGGAAATGCAAAATAAAGATAAATTTAGCTATCAGGTAATGAATGATGACCTCGATAGGGCGTTTAAGGATATTTTGGACATTATTAAGGCTAGTCTTTGAAACCCTAAAAAAGCTTTGAAATGTTTTGAAAATTGGCAGTTTTATGTATAATAGGACTCGTATTATATGCGGCTGTAGCTCAACGGTAGAGCACTCCCCTGTCACGGGAGAGGCCGTGGGATCAACACCCATCAGCCGCGCAGAAGAAAAGCACCCATTTTATATGGGTGTTTTTCTGTGGTGTGATGGGATTGTGGAACTGTGATATATTATTTTGTATATATGCACGATAAATTGATTGAAAAATCGCTCATACCACTTGATAAGTCTTGGATAATTAGGATGGGATTTTTGGATACAATAAATGGATATAAAGACATTATTATTTTCCTAGAGAATCAACAAAATCTAAATGATGATCTCCAAGCACTAAAAAGGGTAAGTAATGACTGGGCTACCAAAAATGAACTTAATGTGGGTGAATCTGGGACGCTCTATCGTTTTTTCAAATTTGCTAATTGGAAGTTACATCTAAACAAAAATTTTATCGTAGAAGGAACTCTTAAAAATAGAGATATATGTGATAACTCCTCAATAACAGTTTTGACTATCGAAAAACTACTTGCATTAGACAACAGCACTTCACAATGGGCTAGTGCAGCTATTCTTATGGGAAATACTGAAGAATTTAAAAATCCTCCATATAAACTCAAGGTCACTTATGATGCTGTTAGTCATTGGAAAGAACAAAGAGGTAAAGGTGAAATATGGCAACCAAGATATGACGAAACAATTTTAAAGCAAGCTATTACCTTCATTAAAATGCATAAGAGCGAAAAGGTGGATTTTGTTTCTGAACAAGCAGAAGATTATTGTTTTGCTCGCGTGTTTAATTTTATTTCAAAAGAAGAAGGTGAAAAGAAGTGGCCAGCATTACGTGGTCATGAAAGCGATCGAATTGCAGAGATGGAAAAGGTAATTGAACAAATTAAGAAAAATGAGGACATTATTTCAAAAGATCATCGCGTGGTTCAAGCTGTTGGCATGTACCAAAAGCTAAATAAATTAACCTCGACTATAATTTATCCAAAGTCTGTTAATAAAAGTTGGCCTCAATTTTGGGATTTTCTAGATAAGATTACAGATATAGTGTAACCTACCGGGGTGTAGTATTTTCTAGATCTGGAATGTAAATATACCCTTTATTCTCCATGATCGCGGTTCTAACATCGTCCACTACGGCGCGCAACAAGTGCACTTATTGTTTGATTTACCAAACAAAGTTGCACAAAAGAAAAAGGACTTGAGAAATCAAGTCCTTTTTCTTAGGTTTAATTAGTTTGTAGGAGTTTCTTCCCATTTTGGTTTCATTTCTGCACCCCACTTTTCCGGGTCTTCATTGTGCATTTTTTCCATTTTCTCAGCGACGTCAGGGTGGTTCTCCATTACTTGCTTCGTCATTATTTTTACCATCTCTCCCCATGATTCAGCAGATAATTCCTGATCACACGTTCCTCCCAATTCATTACAAGTCATTGTTTTCATATGTTTTATTGTTATTAATAACGTTCCAATATAAAGCCGATTCAAATCGGTATTCATTACTATAAAGTTGAATTTTAATTGTGGTATTATTTTTCTATGGTCAAATCAGTATTTCCAATAAGTGAAGGAGAAAATATCCCACAAACTATAGAGTCTTTTTCAGGGGAGAATCGTTTTCTGTCAAACTTTTGGCCTGTTCAGGTGGAATTTGAAGGTGATATTTACCCAAGTGTTGAACAAGCGTATAAAGCAGCAAAGACTTTAGATAAAGTAGTAAGAAGGAAGATTATGGAGTTTACTCCTAATAAAAAAGAGTTGGAAAAACAAATTAGAGAGGTTTTGATTCCTGATGTTATCCGGCCAGATTGGTCTGATAAAATGAGGTTGGAAGTGATGGAATATCTCCTTAATCAAAAATTTGATGGTAGAGATAAAGATGTTCTAAAGAGACTTATAAATACTGGAAATGCAACTCTTATTGAAGGTAACAATTGGGGAGATACTTTTTTCGGGGTTTGTGATAGAGCAGGAGAGAATCATCTGGGTAGGTTGTTAATGAAGATTCGTGATTCCGAAAATGGTGGACGTATACTTTAAATATTAGGCCTTGACGCAGGGTGTATAATAGAGCTATTACAAAATAATCAACTAAAACATGATGTATTACAACAGTGATTACTATTCTCCGATGAGTCATTCATTCCATTCTTTTCTAGGACCAATAGTTATGGTAGCCTTTTGGGTTTTGGTTATTTGGGCAATTCTAAGGTTTATGAAAGGCTGTGGTCACCACGGTAGACATGGTCATAATCATGCAATGGAAATTTTAAAAGAACGCTATGCTAAAGGGGAAATTACTCGTGAACAATTCGAGTCAATCAAAAAAGATATTTCTTAGTTCTGTCTTGGTGGTACTTCCGTATTCGAATTCGTGCCTTTAATGTAGGAGTCTAAAGTAAGAAAATCATAACCATTTAACCAGACAACCAGGGAAGCAATTGTTATTCCAAAATCACGAACACCTATGGCATCAAAACCTACGGTAAATGTTATGTCTGCCATATGTAAAAAGAGCAAAAGCGCAACAAATCTAGTATATAAACCAAAAAGCAACGCCGTTCCGAATATTATTTCAAATAGGCCATTAAGATAGACGATGGTCATTGGACTAACTGGTGACATGCCCGTCAACCAATCTGGAAGAAAACCTATATATGAATTAGGTTCTACGATTTGATTTACTCCAAACCATAAAAAAACAATAGATATACCGATGCGGAGAATTGGAGAAGAGAATTTTTTTAATTTTTCCATATTTTTATTTAATTATTTTTTAGCGAAACTACCTAATTGTCTGTTTGGTCCAGATATCTTGTTTTGTATTATAACAAAATTATTCAGAGAAAAAATTACCTGGAAAAGAAGGGGAGACTTTAGCAGAGTGGTCCGAGTAAACTATTGCGTATTCGCATTTGAACATACCCCTGATTTTTTCTGGTTCTGTGAAAAATAGAGCAGTAGTTAATCCATCAGCTATAACTGTATTATCTGCTGTTACCCAGATTGCTAAAATATTTTCAGGTGATTTCCCAGTCTCTGGATTTATAATGTGGGTATATTCACCCCATGCACGCCTACTACCAGCCGATCCGCAAATGCTTTGATTAATAATTTCAGCGACACCTAGTACTTGTTTGAAGTCCTCGGGATTTTCTAGTCCTACCCTCAATTTTTTGTCAAAAATGTTTTTATAAGCAATATCTCCACCAGCGTTCACGGTGTAGTTTTTTATACCAGCTTTGTTGATAATTTCTGAAACTATATCCACAAGATATCCTTTTCCTGCAGCTCCAAAATCAAATAAGATGGGTTTTTTAAGTGTGATTTTGGGATGATTATAATCAAGAATATCTTCCCATTTTGGCGGTTTGGTAATTTCTGGTTTTGGTGTAAGGGAATAGGATGCGTCATACCCAGCATCTGAAAGTGTTTGTCCCATAAATGGCGAAACCATGCCACCAGTGGCAACATAAAGTTTTTTGTATACCTCAAACAAAAGTTGTGCGTCATCAGGTAGGGTATAAGTGCCGGCGTTATGTGACATTTTTGTTACTAATGAATCATTTCGAAATCGCGAATAGTTTTGTTCGAATTCCCCTGTACGTTTTAATACCGTATCCTTTAATGAAATTTCTATTTCATTAGAAATCACATCTCCAATATCAATTACCCATGTTGTACCAATCGCTTTGAATTCAAAATGAAAGGCCATGTTTATTTTTATTTTACCGATGATTTATTAAGCCTTTGCTTTTGTTTTGATCTGAGAAAGTGCATCGTTGAACCCAATTGGTGTAAGAGAGGCACCAGAAACAACATGAAGATTAAGTGAGTCAATATTTTTACCAATTACGAATGACTGGTAGCCAGAAATGAATTTATCCTGATAGTTTTTTGATCGAGGGTCACCAGCCATATTTGTGACTGTTGCTGCTGTTACAATATCATTTTTTATTGTAATCGAAACACCTAATTGATCTGGTCCTCCAGGTGAGTTGTATGATCCTGTTGCTGAGTAAGTCCCATCTTTGTATTTTGCAGTTTTCTTTGTTGTATCAGTCGGTGTGGTTGTTGGAGGGGGAGTTGTAGTCGTAGGTGTCGGGGTTTGCTTTACTGGGTTTGATGGTGTCGCATCAACAACCATATCATCTCGTGGGGGAACAGGGTCGATGATTTGCTGACTAGATGACTTTTGATACATAGCATAGCCACCGATTCCTCCTGCAACTACGACGACTATTGCTACGCTTGTTATTAATTTTAAGTTTTGCATGTGTGAATATTAATTTTTTGATAAATAATCTTTTCGATATTGTATCACATTTTATTATTGACGTATTCAGTAATTAGATGTTCGGTTTGAGGTACTTAGAAGTTCACTGTCATTGGACTTCCAAGTCCTGTTACATAGTCATAATGTGTGCGGGCTTTACAATAGTAACTACAAGTACCATTTGAACCATTTGTTATGTCTCTAAAAAATTTGTCAGTGTCTGTACTTGATTTGTCTTTGTATAAATTTTCATGAGATACAGATAGTCCTAATGAATGAATCGCTGCCCATTGTGGTGAACCTGCACTGGTTCCACCTATTACATACCATTTTCCGTTTGTAGTCGAAGTGCTACGAAAAACTGAATATCCAGATCGGGGGTCTGCATTATATGAAACATCGGGAATACTTCTCATACCTTTGGCCCGAGGAATATTGTAGTTCTTTTGATAGAGTGGTTGATTTTCATAAGTACTAATTCCACCTCCACTACCTGTCCAAGCAGATTCGCTGGCAAGATTTTTTTCCGTAGTAAAAGTCAGTCTTGTTCCACCAACTGCGATTACATAGGGTGAAACCGCTGGCCAATTTACACCAGATCCTGAGTCGCCAGATGCTGCAAAAAATACAGGTTTAGAAAGATTATTATTAGAAGTGCTTGTTGAGTTTTTAAAGTGGAAATCCAATGATGTTTCTTCTGGAAATTCTAGTCCGCCCCAGCTCATAGATATTGAGACGACATCTTTGCGGGATTTGGCGTAATCAATCGCTTTTAATAAGTTTTCACCACTTGGGGTAGGGGCCTCAACAATTAGTATATGGGCATTTGGTGCAATGGCGTGTGCCCACTCGACGTCCATGGAAGTTTCCAGTGACCAACCAGTGTCTGCTACCTTTGTTGGAATTTTAGAAGTGTTGGCAATTTTGTGATTTTCTAAACACCCATTTGCAACTGTACAAATAGAAAGCTTAAATGATTGATTGAAAACAGATAAATCTTGCTCCAGTCTAGGGGTATTATATGCAGTAATTATGGCAATTGTGCCGGTCCCTCCACTGTCGGGCAGATTGTAAGCCTTTTTAATCGTGCTAGGACTTAATCCAGAAATTCTGTCTTTT
>JAYUFM010000013.1:0-18575 GCA_043738715.1 bacterium
AAAGCCATCCTTGCTCTAAGGTGGGCTGCAAAAGAAATGGATAGACGATATGACATTCTAGAAAAGAGTTCCGTACGTGACATATCTTCTTACCACAAAAACATTCTTCTCCCTGAACTTGAAAAAATAAAATCTGAAGACACTATCAAGATAAAGGGAACTGGGGTTGACCCAGATGACGCAACTATCGAAGCACAATTACCTGACAGCATGCCTTATATAGTAATCGTAATTGATGAACTTGCCGACATCATGCAAACATATCCACGTGAATTAGAATCTGCAATTGTACGCCTTGCACAAATGAGTCGAGCAGTTGGTATCCACCTTATCCTCTCTACACAACGACCTTCAGTTAACGTTATTACTGGTTTAATTAAAGCTAACGTTCCTTCTCGTATTGCCCTTCAGGTTGCCTCACAGATTGATTCTCGTACCATTCTTGATATGCGTGGAGCGGAAGAATTACTAGGTGCCGGTGACATGTTGTATCTATCAGCAGAAATGTCTTCACCTCGTCGTATTCAATCTGCATTCATGTCAGAAACTGAACTAAAAAAGGTAGTCAAACATCTAATTGATCACACTGACTCTACAAACGAAGAGATCCAATTGGGCAATGAAGAAAATGGCGGTAGTGCAGTGAATGATCCAATCTTCTCTGCATCGGCAGAAAGCGGTGTGGACCCTGCGGATGATGACGAACTATATGCAGAAGCAAAAGATATGGTTATGAAGGCTGGTAAGGCATCTACTTCATATATTCAGAGAAAATTACGCGTAGGTTATGCCCGTGCAGCACGATTAATGGATATATTAGAAGAGCGTGGCGTAATCGGACCCGCAGACGGAGCAAGACCTCGTGAAGTTATAAATTATGACAGTAACAGCGCAGGGTCAGAATCATCTGAAAGTTCAAATGAGGGTTCAGATATAATTTAACAATAATTCATTAAACCTTAATCCCCAACCAATATGATTAAACCGTATGACGATGGAAAAGTGATAGTAAAAGCAGTCCTGGTTTTTGTCTTCATACTATTCATAGTTGGTTATGGGCTATTCCAGGCAAAAAACTTAATAAATGGTCCTAAAATTAGTCTAGATGGATCATTTACTAAGCCACTGGTGGTAAATAATGATATACTGAAACTTAGCGGGACAGCCAAGAACATTGCATCAATCACCCTTAATGATCGCCCAATTTCTGTCGATGAAAAAGGTTTGTTTGATGAAAAAGTTCTTCTCTTCCCTGGATTAAATGTCATAAAGCTCTTTGGTAAAGACAAGTTCGGTGCAGTAACACAGAAAATGCTAGAGGTAATATATAAGATATAATAAATTAAAGAAGTCGCCGCGCTTCAAAGGACGTTGCGCGGCATGATTTCGCAAAATCACATATGAAAAAGAAAACAAAAAAGGTATTGAAAAACGACTCAAATGAAGATGACGATACAAACGAATCTACTTCTAAAAGTTCACAATCTCGTGCCTCAATTAGCGACACTCTTGCGCAAATTAAAACAAAATTTGGAGAGGATTCAATAATGACTTTAGGTGAAAAACCAAAGGTAGACATTGATGTCATCCCAACTGGTTCAATCGGACTAGATGCAGCTCTTGGAGTTGGTGGATTACCTCGTGGACGAATAGTTGAAATATTTGGACCTGAATCTTCTGGAAAGACTACCCTAGCGCTTCATGTGATCGCTCAAGCCCAAATTAAAGGCGGGGTCTGCGCTTACATCGATGCTGAACATGCAATGGATCCAGATTATTCTGTAAAGATCGGTGTAAACATAGATAATCTTTTGATCTCTCAACCAGATACAGGTGAACAAGCCTTGGAAATTGTTGAGAGTCTCGTTCGAACTGGAAAGATTGATGTGATTGTCATTGACTCTGTTGCTGCACTGACACCAAAAGATGAAATCGAAGGTGACATGGGTGCATTCCATGTTGGAAAGCAAGCCAGATTAATGTCACAGGCTCTTCGAAAGCTGACTGCAATTGTTGCAAAAAGCAAGACTATTGTTATTTTTATAAACCAAATTAGAATGCAAATTGGTGTCATGTTTGGAAATCCTGAAACTACCCCAGGTGGAAAGGCTCTAAAATTCTACACATCTATTCGTCTTGATATTCGCAGAATCGCACAAATTAAAAAAGGTGAAGAAATTATGGGAGGACGTGTACGCGTAAAGGTTGTTAAAAATAAAGTGGCTGCACCATTCCGCCAAACTGAATTCGATTTGATGTACAACGAAGGTATTTCTCGTGAAGGAGAAATCATCGCTCTAGGTGAGAAAATGGGATTTATTACAAAATCAGGAAGCTCATATTCGTATGGAGAGGTCAAACTTGGTCGTGGTTATGACTCTACCCGCCAGTTCTTACGTGAAAACAAGGATATATCTGCTGAAATACTTGGTAAAATCCGTGAACATTTAAAGGATCCTGTTTTAGTTGTTAGTGGAGAGTAGATTAGAAAAAAAATTAATTTCATATAAAAAATCAACCCCACCAGGTTTTGTCTTTCGACTTGCTCTGATGGGGTTGGTGATTTTTGTGCCTGATTATGGTTCAGCAGCAGGTCTTGGGATTACGCTCCCATTCCCGCCTCGAAACTGCCTGCGGCCTGTGGCCAGCAAAGATTTGCCCTGACGAAGCGAATACCGTTTGCAGAGCAACGATCGAGGTCTTGGTGGGCGCTTTCAGCCTCAACGACGAGTGGTGCGGATTTAACACCGTGCAGTTTGCAGAAACGATCTTGGTATCCGACATGGAGCAGAAGTTCGGCGTAACGATGCATGTTGAGATCACCACTGCCGAGGTCGGTGAATTGCATTGCCCGTTTTGGCCACGCCGGCTGCATGGAACGAAGCGGAAAGCCGCGACGAACAGCGAAGTTCTTGATGTGGGCCGCGAAAATACGTGAGCCAACCTTGAGGAAACGTGTCTCCCAGTCCTCGCCTTCCCAACAATGCGAGGGATCTGCATTCACCGCGAGGACTTCGTCGCCGTCACATGCGCTCACGATCATATTGAAGTCATCCGCCGTACTTGCCGCCGTCCCCGGATGGATCTCGTGGCAGAGATAGATGCCGAGACTGCGAGCGTGGTCACGGAGCTTCTGGGTCTTTTTCACGAAACGCGCCTTACCCTCTGCAAGGAGGTCATATTTTCCCCTCTTCCCTTTCTTTGGATCAGGACCCTCCCAAAATCCCCACGGATAACCAGTAGCGAGTTCCCAACCGAAGGCCACTCCCCAGAACATCGGCATAGATTTGACGCCGAGATCAGCAGCGAGGTCCATCAGTTTGAAGAGATAAGTCTCGTGCCATTTTTCGATCTTTTCCGGAGAGAGTTTCGCAACCTCCGGTGAAATGAAGGCGTTGCCGCTCTTGGTTCCGGTCCAGATCGAGGTATGCACCCAGAACGGACAATGGGCCGAGATGCCGTCGAGTTTCATACCGCGACTTTCGAAGGCAGTGAGGATTTCATCTGCACTCTTCAGTCCTTTTGGGCCATTCAACATGAAGTTGCTCGGCTGAGCTCCGCTTGCGCCGGATACCTTTGCGTAATCGAGGAACTGTTCGAGTGATTTGGCGCCATGTTGGGCACCTTCGATGGACGCATGGAATGCATCTCCGATTTCAATTAGTCTTTTTTTAGGCATAGTGGTAGTAGTTGAGGTTTTTCTGCGGGTTTTCTCGAGGTGTTATATGCAAGGCTCTGAACTTATAGGTTGCGAGCTTAACAAGCAAAAACAGTGCTTCCCGTCTGAGGGGTAGAACACTCGTAATCAGGTTTTCGAGGAACTGTTTACTGACAAGAATATTACTTACAAAACTTTACAAGTCAATAAAATTATTTAGTAATAAAATATTCTTATTTTTCCATATCTAGTAGACAATCCCCTATTTTCAGCTACAATCATACGCATACTATTAAGTTTCAAATAAGCCCCAAAACACATGCTGGAATACAACGAAATCACATTAAGAAAATATATTGTCTTTGAAAAGGAGCCTTGGGAAGTCCTCGATGCTCACGTATTCCGAAAACAACAGCGAAAGCCTGTTAATGCAACCAAGCTAAAAAACCTGCTAAATGGTCGTGTAATGGAACATTCATTCCATGTATCTGACAAAGTTGAAGAAGCTGAAATTATCAGTCGAAAAGTAAAATACCTCTTCACAAATCGAGGTGAATGGTGGTTCTGCAGTGAAAACAATCCTGCTGACCGATTTCAACTTGCTGACACGCTAATTGGTGACTGCCGAAAATTCCTTAAATTAAACAGTACTATCGAAGCCCTTCAGTTCGAAGATAAAATCTTTGGGGTTAAACTTCCTATTAAGGTAGATCTCCTTGTTAAAGAAGCCCCTCCCGCTGTCCGTGGTGACACTGCCAAAGGTGGTAATAAAATCGTTACCCTTGAAACTGGTGCGACTTTAAATGCCCCAATGTTCGTGAATCCTGGAGATGTATTGAGAATCAACACAGAAACTGGTGAATACGTAGAACGCGTGACGAAATAAAAATATAAAAGACTTTCACAAAATGACCGGAATAAGCCCTTCATCTGCAAAATGCAATAATGAAGGGCTTTTCCTTTGACTCAAAAACCTTACGGTTTTTTCCATCAGATCATTTATTAGAAAGTTTTTATTTTTTATTGGAAAAATTATTTTTTACTAGAATCCCACATTTTTGACCACAACAACTTCATCATTGATGAAAAATCCCTACTTTGGATAATAAAAGAAAACCTTTCTTTGCCACTGCTAGCAAATAAACATTTATCACCATATATCCAATAACTCATATTCCAATCCATATTCTCTGGAGCATAACGAATTTCTCTAAACTTATCCGAACTACTTTCAAGCCATTTATATTTATCTTCTTTTTGTAGAGACTTATCAGTATGCTTTCGAATAGAATGAAGAGTGACCGGAAATTTTAATCTTTGTTCACTGTGATGTTTTAAAAATTCTCCACCGAGATTATCGATCATGTCTCTCATCGGCCACATAAGATACGCATCCTTGCAGTCCTTATGCCACGACATATCTCTAAAGGCCTGTCTCTCCCCCTCAATACCAGAATAAAATTTGATTCTGGGAGCAGATGCTGATTCATAAGATTTTGAATGACTTTGCATAAACGATATCAATGTTTCGTGTGCTGACTTTAAATTATTTATTTTCTCTGTGTAAACTCGAACAAGCTGATCTTTGTCTGAAACCTCAAACAACCGACCCCTTTCATCTAGATGCTCTGTTACAAGACTTCGTTCAACAAGTTGTGAGACCGCATCATATATTGAGGATTTAGGCATATTTAACAATGAAGAAAGATCTGCAACTGAAGTTGCACCTTTTTCAGTAAGAGTAATTAAGACTCTTTGGGCAATGGGCTTTAAACCTAAATCCTTTAGTACATCATTTATATTTGAGTCCTTTTTCATATTTTATGGCTTATTATAATAATATTCGCTTTTCGCCGAACTATGTAAATATAATATCACTGCTATATAATCTTGTCCAGAGCTATCAAAACCCATTGATAGTAGAACCAAACAACAAAAAAGGAGACCCAAATGCGATACATGGAAATAGAAAGCGCAATTGAGCGTTGCAAAGTAAAAATTGGTACAGAATTGGTAAGGGAGGCACTCGTACTAGAGAAACCACTCTCATCAGTCAGTGGCGAACTAGGAATAGTTTTGCGAGACCTTATTGGATGGAGACTTAAAAAAATAGATCCGGAGAACGAACTAGGGTCAGACCTATACATCAGCACGATTTTGAAATTTGAAGATCGTGACATGACACTGGATAAGTTTTTTTCATGGGCATGGAGTAATGATGCCCATGAAAGTTTTTCCCCGAATGAACTAGATAATCTGGAAGTAGCTGCTAAAAAGAAAGGTCTCAATCCCCTACAGTTCCTTCACAACTGCACAGAAATAAAACCCTGGACACATGGTGAGCAGTTTAGGGGCGCATTTAGGAACGGAGTTTCTCAAGCAACAACAATTCAAGAACTGTTAAGTGTGAACACATCCGAGTTTCGTAACATCAAAGGACTTGAGGGGATGATTCACGACCTGAGGCATTTCGTCGCATGGTTTGGACTGAAAAATTTCCGAAAATTCCAAAGGCTGTTTGTGCGAAAATTAAAGTCACTTGCAAAGTCGACTAAGGCCAGAGACTTGCTGGACGTCGTAACATTCTATAGCAAGATGTCACGTAACGAACTTTCATCTTGGGTAAAATGGAATAACCAATGGGAAGATGGGTACGACGAAACTAAACCATCACCCAGGGAAACTAGGGCGGATGAGCTCGGGATAAGTACCCGTCCCATACTTGGAATGGACAGAAAAGTCATGGCAGAAATCGCTAAGATTTGTCTTGAAAATGTCACCTCATTCCTTGATTGCTACGAAATGTACAGCCGGATACACTCGGGTAAAATAGGTAGCCTAATCCTCGACAGACTACTACAACTTGCATCCAACGTTGAAGAACATTGGAAAGTAAGCGTGATTCTTTCAGGAAAAAGTCTTGCTAAAAGAAAGAACCAGTGGAAAAAACATGTTCTGTATATGGCAAACCTCCTGAAAAAGAAAAGGTAACGCACACACCACCCAGCATACATCACTGTATACTGGGTGGTTTTTATTTTTGACAGTAATTAAAATAAAACTCTTTCTAAGAAATGATCTGACGGAATAAACCGTAAGGTTTTTGAGTCAAAGGAAAAGCCCTTCATTATTGCATTCTGCAAATGAAGGGCTTATTCCGGTCATTTCGTGAAAGACGTTTTATTTTAATTATGCCGCAACGAAAGGAATCAAAGCCATAAATCTAGATCGCTTGATCGCCAATGCGAGTTGTCGCTGATTTTTAGCTGTAACACCAGTTCTCTTTCGAGAAAGAATTCGTCCATGAGGATTCAAGAACTTCTTTAGAAGGTCTACATCCTTGTAGTCGATGTGTTTTATATTATTTTGAGTGAAATAGCACTGCTTTTTCATAGTAATTTCTTTATTTTATTAATTTTAAGTATTTTATATCTTTCTGATTCTTTCCAAGTGTTGGAAAGTTTAGTAAGGATTAAAATGGAATATCTTCTGGGTTAATTTCTTCTTGTGGGTATTCTATCTGTTCAAGTGGTGCTGACTGTGTCTTTTTACCTGATTCTGATGGACCTGAAGATTGACTTCCCCCTGCGTTATTTCCACCTGCTCCACTAAATCCACCTGCCTTTGGACCGAATTGGAACCTTTCTCCAATTACCTCTGTACGATAATTCTTTTTACCATCTGGACCATCCCAACTGCGAGTCTGAATACGTCCTTCGATGAAAATATTACTGCCTTTTTTCATGTACTGGCCAATCACCTCTGCCTGCTTGCCGAAAATCACAATATTGTGAAAATCTACAGCCTCTTGTTTAGCACCCGCCTGATCCTTCCAAGTTCGGTTTGTTGCGACTGAAAAAGTGGCAACTTGCATACCTGACGGTAAGGCTTTTAATTCTGGATCTTTTGTAATGTTTCCTATAATGAATACTTTGTTTAAATACATATTTATTCTGTAATTATGTCTTTTGATGGTTTATCACCTTTAGTTTCATCTACTATTATATCACCTTCCGAAACAGCTGGAGTATCTGAAGTCACAACTTCTTCTAAACCATCTGAATCTTCTGATTGTTTATCATAACCAATTCCCATAACGCCTTCAGTAACCATTGTATTTTCAGTTACTGTTTTAACAATTAAATAGCGTAACATTGGGTCAAAAGCCTTGATATCTTTTTCTACTGCTTCTAATTTTTCTGGATCCAATGTAAATTTAACCCAACCGAAATAGGCATTTGTATAATGCTTTTTTTCAGCCTTTATGGTCTTTGACATTGAATACGCAAGCTTGATAAGTTTTGGAGCTCCTTCAGAAATGAAGGTCCCACCCTGTTTTTCTATTGTTGACTTTAGCTGCGAGAATTGTACAGGTACATCTGCTTCAGCTACGGTCGGGAGCAAGTGAAACCCGAGTTCGTAAACTCGAGCCGCTGACTCCTCGAAAGCCATTTCATTTATATCTTTAGTCATTCGCCAAATGTAACACACTACCTTGATATTTTCAAGTTATTCGCATACCCCATCACGTTTTTGGGGAATTTTAAGTAAAATGTATGCCAAAAAGCCTCTCTGTATTAATTCTGATTGCCTTTTCCATATTTTCATTAGAAATACCCTTTATTTCAGCCATTTTTTGAACAATAATTGGTATATTGAGCGGGCTATTCCTCTGGCCACGAAATGGAACCGGTGTAACAAATGGGCAATCTGTTTCAGATAAAATACTATCAATAGGAATTTCCTTTACCAGTTCCTCATACTGTTTGGCAAATGTAATAACACCTGTAAACGACAGTGTAAAACCTTTCTCGATAAATTTCCTAGCCTCATCTAATGTACCTGCAAAGAAATGTACATTCCCCTGCAACTTTAACTCACCACCTATTAAATATTGATCAATAATTTCTAAAATATCAGTGTACGAATTTCTAGCATGTATCATTAATGGTTTTTTACATTCAAGAGATAATTTTATGTGTTGATGAAAGACTTCCTTTTGTTTTTCCACAGAGAAGGGTTCTCTAAAATAATCGAGCCCACATTCCCCAATTCCAACTACCTTTTCATGAACCGCTAACGTTTTGAAAGCTTCATAATCAAAAGGGTGTTCATTTGCCGTTGTTGGATGCAACCCAACAACAGCATAACAATTCGAGTATTTTTCAGCCAAAGAAACTGCTTGCTTTGAACTTTCCAAATCCGTGCCTACATTAATAATAATAATGCCCTTAGATTCAGCATCTAGAATTACCGAATCTCTATCGATATCGTATTCCGAGAAATTAATATGCGCATGAGCGTCAACATAAGAAAAACTTTTAGTCTGCATTTTATTCAGTATTTGATTATGAATTAGAATTCTTTTGAAGTAACCTCGTTCTGGAACACCTCTTCTGGGACAGGATTAGCAATAGATGCACTAATCATAGAAACCCTTTTCTTTCTTTCAACATCGGCCAATAATTCAACAATCGCAACAGCAACAGGGACAGACAACAGTGCCCCAATAATTCCAGCCAATTGGGCTCCAGCAACTAACGCAAGAATAACAAGAAGCGGTGGGACACCGATGATTTTTCTCACAACAAGTGGATAAATCACATGAGATTCAATCTGTTGAATAATGAGGTACAGCGCTATAACTATAAGCCCAAGCCCCAGACCTCCATCTAATGTGGCAAACAAAAAGGCAGGGACAGCAGCCAGTACTAATCCAACAACAGGAATAAGTTCAAAGAATGCAGCAACAAACGACAATAATAATGGATGACGTACGTCTTCAAAAACAAGGCCCAGAAGAACCAGTCCTGCATAAGTTAAAAAACCAACGATTAAAGCGAGGACCAATTGACCCTGCATCCATCTACCGATTTTGTTTTGAGTTCTACGCCATAAATCTTTTATATATTTTTCATGCTTAACAGGAACTATAATATCCAAAAACTCTCCTACTCCATCCTCACGGACGGCAAGATAGAAAGAAATCACGATTATAAAAACAAGACTTACTACCCCACCGAAAAATCCAGAGACCGTATCAAATATACCTCCAGAAAAGTTAGAAATAGTACTGATGACAAGGTTTGCAATGTCACCTAAAGAGATTGTTGTTGGAATATCTGGGAAAAATGTTCGAATTCCTGAAAGGCCACCTTTTGTACTAATTAATTCCGCAGTCTTAACACTTTTTGGTAAACCATTTAATGCAGCAACTGTTTCGCTAAATAATGGTGGCAAAATAAATGAGAAAAATCCAATGACTATTCCAATGACTAATATATACATTGCAACAACTGCAGTTGGTCGGGGTAACCTTCTTCTCATCAAAAATCTTGTTCCTGGTTCAATTACTGAAGCCACTACAACCGCAGATAGTACAAGAACCATAATCCCTCTAAGTTCATAGGCAAAATATGCACCCAACACGAAAATTAACACTCTAAAAAGAGTTCCATTTTCTATTGTTATATTTTGTTTCTTTGTATCCATTGTTATTAGAATAGCACATTATATGAGCTACTCAACTTTTAAGACGTACGGACCTTAAAAACCTTGCAAATTATAGAGATTTTAGGATGTTTAAAAGTTCTTTTTCGTTGGATTGAGGACCAACAATTGCCAGGTTGGCTTTTTGATGATCAAAAATTTCATTAGCCACTTCTTTAATTTGTTTGTCAGTGATTTTTTGATACTTTGCTACGTTTTCATCTAATTCAGTTATTTCATTTTTCAACAATGCCTGAAATCCATAAAAATCTGCATAGGAATCCGACGTCTCTAGACCAATTTTACTGCTGGCAGTAATAGATTTTTTTACACGATCAAGTTCTTCATATGAAACTAACTCTGTTTTAATTTTTTTAAGTTCCTTAACAATTTCTGTAAGAGTCTGGACCACCTTGTCATTTGCAAGACCTGCTCTGATTAAAAAACCTCCGTGATCTGCCGCACTATGAGTAAAAGCACTCACGTAATAGCAAACCCCTAATTTCTCTCTTAGTAAATGAAAAAGTCGAGAAGCCATTCCCTGTCCTAGGATATTTGCAGTCATATTTGCAATTTTTTTCTTTGAACTGAATCTGTTATAGGCATGAAAAGCCAGAATAATATGAGTTTGCTCGCTCTTTTTGTGAAAAATCTTAACAGCGGGTGCATTTTGCTTAATGATTGTTTTAGGTTTTTTAGTGGCCTTCCCTTTTTTCATGACTCCAAAAGTTTTAGAAATCTGTTTTGTAATTTTCTTTACATCAAAATTTCCCGCAACAACAACCAGTGAATTCTCTGGTGTGTAATTTTTCTTATGATATTCAACCACTGATTTTCTGGAAAAACTTGAAACACTTTCCTTTGTACCTGTAATATCGCGACCTGCTGATTGATCACCAAAAACTAATTCATCGAGGACCCTTGAAACTTTTGACTGGGGATTATCTTCTCTCATGTTTATTTCTTCGATAACTACACCTTTTTCTTTTTCAAGTTCACTTTCTGGAAAAGTAGAGTTCAAAAATATATCAGAACAAATATCCAGTAACTGTGAGGTGTCATCCGATTGGCCTTTGGCGTAATAACCGGTGTATTCCCCACCAGTAAAAGCATTATATTGTGCACCCATTATTTCGAATTCCTTTGAAATAGTTAAAGTGTCCACACGTTTCTTTGTGCCTTTAAAACACATATGTTCTAAAAAATGTGCGAGACCATTTTGTGCTTTACTTTCATATTCTGATCCAGTTTTGACCAAAACCATAGAGGTAGAGCTGTTCATCTCAGGACGATGCACTAGCATGTACCTTAAACCATTCGGAAGTTTTTTGAGTGTCCAGTTCTTTTTTGTCTTCTTTGTCTTCTTTGGATTTTTGGGCATATGAGCCTTTATACCATTCTTTTTTCAATATGTGCAACCAAGTCAGCAACAAGAACTCGTTCTTGTTCACCAGTATCTCGGTTTCGTAATGTGACTGTATTATCTTTTTCAATAGTATCAAAATCAACTGTTATGCAATATGGCGTACCAATTTCATCCTGTCGTCTGTATCGCTTTCCAATGTTTCCATTGTCATCAAATGACACTCTGGTAAATTGCTTTTTTAGCATTGTGTAAACCTCGCGAGCTTTATCAATCAATGCTGGTTTGTTTTTGAGAAGTGGAAAGACTGCAATTAAATTTGGGGCAACCTTTGGAGATAACTTTAGAAATGATCGAGTCTCACCTCCTAATTCGTCTTCAGAATACGCATCAGCAATTACCGCCAACACCGAGCGTCCAAGACCAAAAGAAGGTTCGATAACATGCGGAATAAAACGCTCTTTTGTTTCTTCATCATAATATGACAAATCTACACTTGAAGCCTTAGCGTGACTAGTTAAATCAAAATCTGTTCTATATGCCAAACCATATAATTCCTTTTTCCCAAATGGGAAATCAAATTCAAAATCAATTGTACGTTTAGAATAATGAGCTCGATCTTCATCAGCTACTTCTAATTCGTGAACGTGAGATTTATCCAAACCTAAATCATCTGTAATAAATTCCCACATCCCCTTTCGATATGATTCAAAAACATCTTTCCATTCAGTTGGCTTTACGAAATATTCAATTTCCATTTGCTCTAATTCACGAACTCTGAAAATAAAATCACGCGGCGCTATTTCATTTCGAAATGCTTTACCAACCTGTGCCATACCGAATGGTAATTTTGGATGAAAAGTATCGATAATATTTTTAAAGTTTACAAACATTCCACCAGCAGTTTCAGGACGCAGGTATGAAATAGACGAATCGTCGGCGACTGGACCAACGTTTGTCTTTAGCATCATGTTAAAAAGTCGTACTTCACCAAGCGCGTTTCCTTCAGGACTTTTTATCTTTTTTTCAACCAAAAGTGTATTCATCTTTTCAAGCGTCATACCTTTCGTATCAATTCCTGCATCTTCTAATAAATGATCTGCGCGATATCTTTTATTTGTTTTTACATCTTCTACCAATGGATCTGTAAAAGTATCCACATGCCCACTAGCCTTCCAAACATTTTGGTTCATCAAAATAGCAGCATCTACCCCATACATGTCTTCGCGATCAGTCACAAACCTCTTCCACCATAAATTCTCGATATTCTTTTTTAAAGCCACACCTAAAGGGCCGTAATCCCAAGTCCCCGCAAGACCTCCATAAATCTCTGATCCCTGATAAATGAAACCTCGACGCTTGCAAAGAGATGTTATCTTTTCCATTAAAGACTCTGTTTTTTCATTTTTCTTTGGTGTATTTTCTGTCATAGTTTTATATTACCCATCTACTATAAAGGCTAAGAGACTCGTAAGCAAGACCTATATAATGCTTCTATAGTGGTCTATTTTTCCAAAACATGATCCTGTCCAAATTCATATTGTGGGTCACTATCAATCTTTATATCCAACGGAACATCAGATCCCTCAATTGGATCCCCAGTAAAACTGTCGATTCCAGCAACTGATTGTTCTTTTGTAACAATCGGAGTAGCACCCACCTGTGACAAGCCTGGTTTAAATGCAATTTGATAATACATTTCCTTCGCAGGACTAGAATATCCTGTGCCCGAGACCACGTCACCAACATTCCATGTCACAATACGACTAAGTGGATCATAAGACACCTGAGAAGTTTGCGGAGAGACCTGTCCAGTCCAATCAACATAGTTTGGAAGCGTAGTTGTATAAACAGCATTTTTCACAGTGTTGAAAGAATTCGAGACTTTTACATTAGCTGTAAAAGTTGTAACTTTTTCTGCTATGGTTGGGAATGGTCCAGTATTTGAAAAAGGCCCTAGGTTTTTCATCAAATTAGTTTTTAAAGCCAATTCTGTTTTTACTTGAACACTCTTTGAAACAACTGATTGTATATTGTCCTGTACATCGTTCTCGTTCAGTCTGGTTGCATGAATTGTTAAATCAACATTGATAGCAGGACTTTTAACAGTACCGACATTATCCTTGCTTGCTGCAATTGATGCGAATGAAAATACGACTCTGCCTGTTCCTCCTGCTTTTACCTCTTCTAGATCTTTCAGATTTGATTTATCCCAAACGATTGTATTGTCTTTGGATCTAAAGAAACCTGGACTTGATTTAATTGAATTACGATCTAGGAAGTCTCCTGAAAGTTTTGCTTCAATTACAACATTATTAATCGGAACATCTAGATTATTTTGCCAAGTAATTTCTGACTGAACAATTTCACCTGCTGGAATAGAAACAGTTTTGGTATTTTTACTATCCAAAGTAATATTTGTTGCTATAAATGGCTTCTTTACTGCAAGTGGTCTTTCAGTCGCAATGAAATTTGTTGCGATCTTTGTCTCGTCATTAGGATCGATTGTTCCAATATTAAATTTAAATACTCTTTCGGTGTCCTCATCGCTCGTCATAATTCCGACTATTTTAATTTTTTGTTCTGAATTGGCCGGAATGTCCCCTAAATCCCAAGTATCAATACCTGAAACAGGAACAGGGGTAGCTGATTTAAATTTAAACCCAAATGGATATTCAGCTTTTAATAAAATTCCTTTTAATAATTGTGATGAATTAGATTTCAAATCCAGTGTCATTGTTATCTCTTGACCAGAAGTAACCTCACTAACAGAATCAACCGCTAAGGTTATTGGGGAATTACCAATTGCGAGAGCTGCGTCCTTTTGTTTACGGAAAATACTAGTGGAACCTGGAACACGATATTCTAGTGAGACATTAATAGTCTTACTACTACCTGTCTCACTGAAAAGGACGACTTCGATTCTCTTTTTAACAGTCTCTCCCGGTTGAATTGTTCCAATACTGATTCTATCTGTAATAATTGGAATAGTGTTGTCAGAAGTCTGTCTTGTTCCCTCCGGGTATGTCATGACCAAGTCTGCCAATTCGATTGCCCCAGAATTTTGATTTGTAATATCCAAGTCAAGAACAAGTGTGTCACCAGAGGAAATAGTAATGGGACCAGTCACTTTTATATCGATATTCGAACCTGACACAAAGTTGTTTCCACTCATAATCTGATAAGCACCATACGCCATTGCCACTAGAAAAATAAAAAGAGAGAATGTCAGCAAACGTTTTAGAAATAATCGTCTTTTTGAATTACCTTGGTAGCCTTCAAATTTTGGAAGAGCCTTGTCTTTTTCACTTGCCCAATTTTCATCTTGTAGACTTGAATGTTCGTGAAGACCCGGACGACGAATATGATCTACCCCGCTCATACTTTTAGAATAAAGTTTTTTCTTTAAATCCTCGATACGACTTTGATCATCTGCTGAAACAGACTGAGGTTGAGGACGATTCAAAGGTAAATGTTTTTTTAAAACATCGAAACCATGTGCATTTTCCTCACTTGTATTTTGTTTTGTATTTAGAGGGTCGTTATTCATACGAAAAAAACTATTACTTGAATTATATCACAGCGATTTTTATTAAAGATGACTTATCCCAATAGCCTCTTCTATAACAATTTGTACTGCTACTTCATCTTTTTGCCAGTTTTTAACTTTTTCCAAATCAAATTCTTCAGTTAAAAGTTTTTTATTATCAAATGTGTCTTTGACATACCCTAATATATACATAATTCTCAATTTTGAAATTAATACAGACACTTCAATTTCATTTTTTGAAATCATTTTTTGATTCCTGAACAAAAAAGAAGAAACCTGTTTTAAAGTCTCAAATATATCTGTGCTTTTTGCTTCACCTGGTGCAAAGCGTTTTACAAACTTTAAAAGGCCAGCTATTGCAATTTTTGTCGCATTATTCAGGCCCTTATTAAAGAGCGAGATTTCGCTAGAGGCATTTGTAATTCTCCATAATTCCCTACCACGGACCAATGCAACTGTACCGAAAGACAGTTCTTGGAGAGAGTACCTCAATTTTGATTTCATCTCACGAACACCTTGTGCTACTGCACAGATCAATCCGAAATCTTCTGTGTACAAATTAATCATGAGGTCTGACTCTTTGCTTTGATATGAATCAATAACAAAGGTCTTAGTGTTATAGATATGGTGAGACATTTTTATAATTATACCCTTTATAATACAGAACGCATCAAGGCAATTCTGACCAATTGCCCTTCTATTTCAACACTTTCTGACCCTACAACATGGGACGACTCAGCAATAGTGCTATCAAAAAGGTGCAGATCACCAATTTTTATTTCACGTGCATTAACTATAGATTTAATTTCTGAAGAGAATTTTTCAAGGACCTCAGCGAAACTGCTCTCAACAGAAACTTGTAAAGTCACAATGTCACCTGCTGACAAACCAGATTTTTTACGTAAGTCTTGAATTGCACGAGTTAATTCACGTACCTTTCCTTCATCTGCTAGTTCTTTTGTAATAACACTATCCAGTAAAATACCATCTGCATTTTCTGCAGTTATATTTATTTCAGCTAATATTATTTCTTTCACATTAATTTCATCTTTCAAGACATCAGCATATTCCTTGTCAGCAAACAATGAATATTTTTTTGCATCCAATGTAAGAGATGCAAGTGGTTGGCGAACTTTTATTCCAACTTTGGCTCGGATCGCCAAAGCTTTTTCAACTACGATACGTAGCCATGCTGTATTTTCTATTACAGATACATCGACGACGCCTCCCTTAGGCCATGATGCCAAGTGAACACTTTCTAAATCTTTACCCTGAGTTAGGTCTAAATAGAGGTCTTCAGCGAAGAAAGGAGCAATAGGTGCTAGAACGTGCGCCAATGTGTGCAAAACATATCCAGTTGTATTAATTGCAGCATTTCTATCCCCTTCATCATCAGATTTAAATCGATCACGGGAACGTCTCAGGTACCATGTCGACATGTCATCAATGAAATCATTAATTGATCTAGCCGATTTATCTAATTCATATAAATCTAAGGCGGTTGTAGAAATATCAATAACTTGATCAAGACGTGACAATATCCATTTATCTAAAATATGTTTTGATGATGACGGTCTAGAAAAATGAGAATCTCCTGATGTTCCATCATTTTTATATGTTGAATAGAAAGTCACGATATTTGAAAGCCTCATAAACACTTTTTTATTTACCTCGTCCAGACTTTTCTCCGAGAATTTCACCTCTTCTGCATGAACTGCTGGAGATTGTGCGAACAAAAACCTCAATGCGTCTGCACTGTATTTTTCAACTGTTGGAATTAGTGGAGGAAAATTATTTAGACTCTTTGACATCTTTCGACCGTCATCAGCCAAGATTAAGCCGTTAACCACAACATTTTTAAACGGAACACTATCAAAAAGTGCAACAGCTAATACCGTCAATGAATAGAACCACCCTCTGGTTTGATCCAATCCTTCTGCAATAAAGTCTGCTGGGAATAAACCGCCTTTTTCTCCTTCTGACTTGGATAAAAAATTATTCTTGTTTTCAAATGGATAATGGGCAGTCGCATAAGGCATTGAACCAGAGTCATACCAAACATCAAAGACTTCTGGTACACGCTTCATGATTTCACCCTTATCATTTTTCCAAGTGACCGAATCTATATAAGGACGATGCATATCAAATTCAAAGTCTTCGTTATGCGGTAGTGCTACGAAATCTATCCACTGATGTGAACCTGTGTCTTCTGGCACATCCTCCCAGCCCTTTCGTAATAGATCGCGGTTAGTTTTTCCAGCTGCAATTTCATGAGTCAATCTCAATGGCAACCCGTGTGTAATAACAAGGATGACTTCATTTTCATGTTTAGAATCAACTTCATATAAAAATTCTGCAACACGTTTTTTTACATCAGCGTTTGATTCACCACTTGGTAATCTTTCCAACAACTTGTCTTCATCAGTTTTGAAATAATTATGATACTCAGTCCATGGTCTCCCTTCAAATTCTCCACAATTAATTTCTCGTATTCTAGCGTCTGTAATTACTTTGTCTTTTGAAAAACCCAAAACCTCAGCTGCGATATTACTTGTTTCAAGAGTGCGTTCAATTGGAGAAGAATAGACACAAGTAATCTTTAGTCCCCTATCTGAAATTGACTTCTTTAAGCGTTCGACGGATTCTGCAACTTCTTTTTTACCTTTTTCAGTTAATGGATATTTATTTTTATTTCCATGATCAATAATCCCTAAAATATTAGCCTCTGATTCACCGTGTCGCATCACCACATATTTATTCCCCCTTGTATCAATTTTTCTTTTGATATCATGAATAGATCCGAGAACTTCAATTTGATCACCCTTCTCATTTCTCCAAATTGGCATAGGCGTTCCCCAATATCGACTGCGCGATACATTCCAATCTCGAACATTTTCCAACCATTTACCAAAACGTCCTTCGCCGATTTCAACTGGCAACCATTTGATTGTCTTATTAAGTTCAACCATACGGTCTTTGAAAGAGGTCACACGTACAAACCAAGCATTTGTCGCGTAATTCAAAAGCGGAGTCTCACATCTCCAGCAATGTGGATATGGGTGAATAATTTTCAATTTATCAAAAAGAGCACCATTTTTTGCAAGATATTTTATTACTTCAACATCTGTTTTTTGATGATCACTACTGTTTGCTGATTTTGGCTTAGCGGGCATTCCAATGAAATCTGTTACCTCTTCTTTCATTAGACCATCCATACCAATATGCTGAATTACTGGAATATTATTTGCATTTGCAAGATTCAAATCATCTTCTCCAAATGCTGGGGCAATATGCACTACACCTGACCCATCAGTAGCAGTCACAAATTCCGCAGTATAAATTTTCCACGCATTAGATCGTTTTTCTTCTTGCGTTTTAGATAATGTACCGACTTTGGTGTAATAAGAAAAAACAGGCGTGTAGGAAAGACCCGCAAGATCTGCACCTGTAAATTCAGCTAAAATTTTATATTCTGTTTTCAGGATTTCAAGACGAGTCTTGGCAAGAATAATTTT
>JAYUFM010000014.1:0-6843 GCA_043738715.1 bacterium
GAAACTTTTTATAGACATTATTTTGGATTCAATTAGCTTGTCGATTATCACATCATGCATATTTGGAGGAACGGCTAATTGACAATATATACCTGTATCTTTTCTTGTCATCAGGCTAATATCCAAGTCTTTTTTAATTCGGCTATATAATGTTGAATCGTTAAACTCACCTTGAATATATATACAGCTAAGAGTGAAGTTGTGCTTGAAGGTTGCAATGTCATTATCATTTATATCCAACCTATCCTTAAAATGAGAAACATTGATTTGCGTTAAATATTCTGAAATAAGTGAATGGTATTCTTCTTTTGATATCTTTTTTCGACCAATACCTATGCAAATAAATTGATTTTGATTTAGCTCTTTTCTTGCATACAAATTAAAAAGGGCTGGCACAATTTTGTTACGTGCTAGGTCTCCTGTAATACCAAAAATGAGAAAACTCGCCATGTGAACATTCTACACTGCTATGGCTTAATTTGAAACTGTTGTCGAAACACTAGATGAAGCAGTACTTGTGCCATTAAGAGATGGTGTTGTAGAAGCTGTTGTACTTGCATTTGAAATGGTTGATGTTGCTGTTGTGCTTGCCATTAAAGTTGAAGTACTTGTCGAAGCGCTTAATCCTGTAATACCGAATCGGTCTAGAATTGCCTTTAATTCAGGGTCTGCACCACGTTCAATCATAATGAGGTCTTCAGCTTGGTAGATTTGCTGTGAGATTGTCTGAAGAATAGTAAATGCATCGCTAGAGCTCGCATTTTTAATCAAAGTAGAACACTGTCCAAGTAAGGTTTCAGTAGATAGAAGTAGTGATTTTACAGTTGATGCAGTATCAGTAGATAAAGTGGTACTAGATGCAATCAAAGAAACTTGACCAAATTTTATTTTGAAATCGTTATACTTGTCTGCCGCCTTAGATAAATTAGTTGAGTTTGCAGACATTTCTTTTGAATCAATGTCTGTTCTAGATGCAGTTGATGTTGCAATTTGTCCTCTAATGTCACTGATTAGTGATGCAATTCCCAGACTATCTGAAGTTGAGCCTGCGTCAGTTGAAATTTTTTCCAGTATAAGTTCATGAGCTTTTAGAGACGATTCAAAATCAACAGCTAATTGCTGTGCTGACGCTAGATCATTTCTAGTAACCAATGAAGCTACACGATTTTTAAATTGTGTAGCGTTTTTCGCAAGTTCAGTTTTAATTATATTCTGACTTTTCTGATCAAATCTTCCCTGCGCTGACAAAGAAGCAGCCTCCTGTAAACGTCTTTCAGTTACATCAATAGCCAATCTGGCTTTTGCTTCGGGTGTTAATGCTGCAATATCTCGAACCTCTTCATTTACATTTAATTTTAAAGAATAAAGAAAATCACCAGGCAAAGCTTTTTCAGCTTGAGAAAGAAGACCTCCTGAAACAAATAGAACAGCTACTATTACAAAAGACGGCACGAAGCGTCGGGTTAAAACATATGATGACCAAGAACGTTCTAGGTGACTTTTTATTGAAAATGGAGAATTAACTTCTTTTTCTGAGTGTTCTAAAATACTGGATTTTCCAGCTTCGACATCTGATAAGATACGATTAAAAACATCACCTTTTTCAAGACTTGTCATTTTTTGCTTTTTAAGCATCGATATTAAATTGTCTAGTCCTTTTTGATTCATATATTATATGGTGTTGTTTTGAGCCGAAATGCCAGAGGTTTGCAATGTATCGACACCAAAGTGGTCCTGCATCTCCTTTAAAGCCCTATGGATTTTTACCGAAACGGTATTTTCTCTCTGTCCTGTGACGTCTGATATTTCTTTGATAGAAAGACCATCGACATAACGCATTATGATTACGTCTCTAATATCAGTGTCCAAAATACTGAGGGCTTCAAGTGCAATAGATATGTCTACGGCATCGTGCATCTCATCTTTGAATTTATGTTCATCTGATATATCAAAGTGGATAATCTCCTCTAAAGCGTCTATAGATAAAGGTTTAACTTTTCTATAAGAGTCTATAATCAGATTTCTGGCTAATCTAAAGAGAAACGCCCTGGGGTTAATTAACACTTCACGATCTTCAGATATGTGATTCCAAGCCTTTACAAAGGTATCCTGAACCACATCTTTTGCCTTTTCACGATCAGAGAGTTTGTACAATGCGAATCTAAAAATTTCATCCGCATGGTTGCCATAAAGCTTCTCGAAATGCTCCTTTTTTTGGGTATTTTCTACCTGTATCTTCTTTGGCATAAGTTATGACGTATGGGGCGTATAAAGTCTTACAAATTAACCTACAAACTAACCTAAGTGGGTAATTCTTTAAGAATCAATATGCTACATACAGCAGTAAGTATTACTATACCATGTGGCAAAAGTATAAGAAAGGTATTTACTGTGCAAATTTCTTAAATATCCTTATATTAGGCCATATTTAACAAACTATAATCCCCTACTTTTGTTCGTTTTATTGAAAAAGCTAGAGCTCCTAACCCTAACCTTTCGCCCAACTCATTTGCTAACGAACGCATGTAAACACCTGAATCACATGACACCTTTATTGACATAATTGGCCACTTTATATCTACCAAATCAATAGTTTCCAGTACTTTATGCCAATCAGAGATGATTTTGTCTTGTCTAAAATCCCCCTTCACAAGACCAATGGTTATATCGATATGTTTTAACAGTTCGAAAGTCGTAATTTCTGTTGATTTAGTGATTTCAATAGAATCAATTGAACCAGTAATTCTTGGCAGGGCATTCTTTGTAATTTTTCCTTCAAGGGATAATTGAAACAATGATTTTCCGTTTATGGTTTTCGAAGAGAACGGAGGGTATGTTAGATTGTGGTTTTTTCCTATAAATTCTTTAATGATCTTTTCTACTGATGATGTTACATTTTTAACATTAATTTTATCTAAAGATTTTTTTAAAAAATGTGGAATTCCAAGTAAATCATAGGAATCTGTAGATATACCGAACATTACTGAAATTTCATATTCCTTTTTTAAACCTAGAAACCCATCTCTTTTGTCTTGATCACATTCATTCCCTACCAAAACCAAAAGCAATCCTTCAGCGAGGGGGTCTAGCCGACCTGCATAACTTAATCTTTCGTTTTTATATTCAGGTTTAGATACTCGAAGTCTATTTAATGCTTCAAGTGGGGTTTCACCCTGTTTTTTATCAATAAAAATTGGCATATTTACAATTAAAGATAGCATATGAATAATACAATGCTATCTTTAATACGCTTTCTATTGAATTTGAATTATCGAATCTGAATTATTGCCAAACGCCGTTGACCTTGTTTACTGTAAATACTGTATTTTTACCGTCTGTAGTTGATTGCGTGATTGTTGCAGTAGTACTTCCAACTGACCATGCTGAACTTGGAAGAGCTGACAATGCAAGTGAAAGTGAACTTGCAACATTAAATTCTTTGAAAACCTGAGCTGACTGTAGTAGTTGTGAATCAGGAAGTTTTGCAATGGCATCTTGATCCGCTTTGTTTGGATAAAGTGAAGTCAAGAATGCTCGTATTTTTTTAACATCTTTTGATTCCATTACTTTACTCATCTTCAAAATTGCAGCATTGAGGATTAATTTTTGATCAGCAGATAGAACAGGCACAGTTGAAGTTCCACTTCTAACGGTTCCAGGTGTCAATGTTTGAACTTGATGATTTTGCTGCTCTGTTTGAGTCTGTGGCATGCTGTTTCGATTGTAAAAATCGTAAGCAAAATAAGCAGCAAGACAAACCACTAATATTAATACCAAAGTAATTATCCATTTTTTAACCATTGTGTTTGATTCATTATTCATAATTAATTTAATTATAGTTCATCTTTAGTTAATGTACATAGCCTAAAGCGAACTGAGGTGTGAATAGTTTAGATAACACCCATTTCTCCTCCATACTGATAAATTTATAAAAAATTATTTTAAAATTCGAATATCAGCGCCAATACTATTTAAACGCTCAATGATGTCTTCATATCCTCGACAAATAGAATAAATATTTCTAAGGATAGAGTGTCCTTCTGCTCCTAACATTGCAATCATTATAATCATTGCAGGACGTAGTGCGGGTGGGCAAACAATCTGAGAGCCTTTTAATTTGGTTGGTCCAGTTACATATGCACGGTGAGTATCAGCCATAACAATATTTGCGCCCAATCTGGTTAATTCTGTAAAATAAATAGCACGATTTTCCCACATCCAATCATGAATAAGGGTTGTGCCCTTTGCGCAAGTTGCAATCGGAACAAAAAATGGCAAGTTGTCTGTGTTTATACCAGGATATGGTAAGGAATGAACTTTATCGTACAATGCTTTTAATTTTGATGGATGAACAGTGATATCAACTAATCTTGTCCTGCCATTTTTTGAAAAATATTCATTAGATACTTTAAATTTTAAACCCATTTTTTCAAGTTTCAACAATTCTAATTCCAGAAAATCAATTGGACATCTTGTTATTGTTAATGTAGATCCTGTAACTATTGCAGCTGATAAAAGCATCATAGATTCAGTGGGGTCTTCGCTATTGTAATGCTCGACCTTTTGATTAATTTCTTTTATGCCATGAACTATCATTGTTGTTGTTCCAATACCCTCAATCTTTACTCCTAATTGTTCTAAGAAAAAGCATACTTCTTGAACTTGATAATTCGGTGGTGCAAATTTAATTGTGGTTTTACCCTCACATAATGCTGCAGCCATTAAAATATTTTCTGCGGCAGTGTCACTGGCCTCATACATTACAATTTCAGAATTTTTTAGCCGTGAACTTGAAATTTGATAATGATCATTTTTAGTCACAATTTTAATACCTAATTTTTCCAGTCCGTATCTATGTGCTGCGATTGTCCTTTGTCCCATTTTACATCCACCTGCGTGTGGTAGAGAAAATGATTTCATTCTATGCGACAGTGGACCAATAATCATTAAAACAGAACGTATTCTTGATGCAGAGCTCTTATCCAAATTTTCCATCAAATACTTTTCCGGAGGTCTAATCTCTAGACTGTTATCATCAAACCATTTTGTTTTAATGCCTATACTGTGAAAAGTCTCGAGTATCCTTTTTACTTCTTCAATTTTAGGAATGCCGTGAAGGAGGGTCACTCCATTATTTAAAAGTGAAGCGCATAAAAGACCCAATGCACCATTCTTTGAAGTGTTTGTTTTAATTGATCCATGTAATTTTCTACCTCCAAAAATTTCTACGTCCAGTGAATGGGAAAAAATTAAATCACCTGAATTTTGAACTAAATCTTTTTTATCTTTTTTTGAATTTTCCTTAGTTATTTTTGACATGGGTAATTATTTTATATGAAAGTATAAAAAAGTCCGAGAACTGAAAGTAGCATTACTGTAAAGGTAATCCATATAAAGGCTCTAGACAATTTTCCACCAGAATGTTCGCCTAGAATGGACTTATTTGAATTAATTTTAGCAATCAAATACACCAATGGGACTGCAGCTATACCATTAAATACCGAGGCGTAAACGAGGGCCTTAATTGGATCTACCCCTATAAAATTAAGAAGTAACCCCACTCCTGTTGCCCCAATAATAACTAGATAGAATGGTTTTGCCTGCTTGAAAGTCTTTGATAGCCCTTTGGGTAAATCGAATGCCTCTGTTACTGCATATGCCGAAGAACCAGCTAAAACTGGAATACCTAACATTCCAAGTCCAACAATACCAACCGAAAACAAAACCTTGGCAAGTATTCCAGCATTCGCAAAGGTTCCAACAAGTGGTTCAAGTGCACGTGCTGCGTCCGATGCTGTACCAATATTGTGAATTCCATTTTTAAATAAAACACTTGCTGTTGTTATAATAATAAACCACTGTGCAATTTGAGATGCGAACATGCCAATTGTATTATCGATTCGCATCTCTCTAATATATTTTTTATCAATGATTGGCTTATTGTCTATTCCGTTTGGAATACTTTTGTATTCTTCTTCTTCAACTTCAGTTGATGATTCCCAAAAAAACATATAGGGAGTTATAGTAGTACCAAATACTGCAGTTATTATTAGAAAATATTCAAAATTAAATTGAATATGTGGAATAAATGTTGCTGTAAAAATTTCTCCCCAGGATTGACTGACGAGGATTGCGGTCAACGGGTACGCAAGAAGTGCGAGCGTAAACCACTTTAAAATCCCTACATATTTTTTGTAGCTAACCAAAATTTCAAGCAATATAATTACAATTGAAATACTAATTGCAATAATAAAAATTGGAATATTTACAATCAATTGAACAGCCGATGCTACAGCACCAATATCTGCTCCGATTGTGATTGTATTTGCAACAACCACTAACCCTACAACGGCCATTAAAATTTTCTTCGTGTAATTTTCCTTAATAACACCAGCTAATCCTTTGCCGGTCACTGCTCCAATTCTTGCGCATGCCTCCTGTATTGCAATCAAAAGTGGTAATTGATAAAAAGCCGTCCATAGTTGACCAAATCCAAACTGTGCACCAGATTGCGAATATGTAGTGATTCCTGAAGGGTCATCATCTGCTGCTCCAGTTACAAGCCCAGGTCCAAGCATTTGAATCAGTCTCTTAAATCTAGATTTTTTTCTTGCCAGCTCTGGTGTTAGTTCAGGTGTCAGTTCGGGAGTTAATTTTTCTATTTGATTCATGTGTGAAATCATTATAGCAAAAATATCTAAATTGTTACCCACAGAAAAACAACCACCTCGCAGTGGTTGTTTTTCTTTACTTAACAGAATCTACCCAACCCCCTCCTACCTCTCAACCGTATTTGGATTCAAGAAACAAGTAGTGGTTTTAACAGCAACAGGATAGAGGTTA
>JAYUFM010000015.1:0-6766 GCA_043738715.1 bacterium
GAATTCAAAATATGGGCGAGTGGCGGAATTGGTATACGCGCCAGTCTTAGGAACTGGTCCCGCAAGGGTTAAGGGTTCGAGTCCCTTCTCGCCCACAAAATAAAAATACTCAACATTCATTGTTGAGTATTTTTATTTTGCTAGGATAGAAAGAAACGAGAAGATCGGAGCACACCGAGCTATGCGAGGTCGGTTCGTAGCAGCGAACCGGTGCGAGGTGGGGTCGCGGAAATTTCAGAGCGACGGCGAGGAAATTATCCGTGACCGAGTCCCTTCCACTCCCTGCAAACAAAAACACCAACCGCAAGGTTGGTGTTTTTGTTTAAACAAGCAATACCCTTTTTAATCTTTTAAATCAAAGTGGAACAACTTGTTTAATATCCGAAGTATCCGCCCCAACAGAATTGGCAATCAAATTAACAAGTCCAAGAGCGGATATCATAATGAAAAGTCCAAAGACTCCCCAGAACATATGTCTTGCGCCCTGCTTTCTTGAATCCTCACTACTGCCACCTCTTACAAATTCAAATACTCCGTAAAGGAATATTAAAAGTGCAACAGCAAATAATGCTTGAATTAAGGGATTCAAAATCACCTTATCTACATTTTTTAAGAACTTTAAAGCGGTAGTGGACATTCTATTTTGGTTTTACGAATATTATTACAATTAGCTAGTGTATGTAGTTGGAACCTGTGGACCAGCTGGAGCGTTAACATCCAATTGGAATGTTCTAACCAATACGTTTACTAATCCCCAAACTGCTACCATCACGAATAGAGAAACGATTCCCCACACCATGTAACCTCGAGCTTCTTTTCTCTTTTCAGCATCGTTAGCAATAACAAACTTGAATACTCCCCAAAGGAAAACAAGTACTGTTAACGCGATTATAAAAGGAATGAGACGATTGATAACGGTATTAGCAGCGTCTAGTAGTCCAAAGAAACCATTAGTACCGATACCACTTGTTGTAGCCGCAAGAGTCAAGGCAGGAGCGACTGCCAGTGCCAAGGCTGCAATGCGAGTTGATATTTTTTTCATTGATTTTGCAAAATCATGTCGCGCCATGACCATCGGAGCGCGACCTGTTTATTTTTTAATTAATATTAATGCGACTTCTGATCACAAAGTCGACCCCAATATTATACCCTGTTTATACCCAATTGTTCAATCAACATTGTGGTCTTCAACTGTGGAACATAAAATTGGTCATTAAAGAATGTTTTAGTGAAAAGTCTAACTAATCCCCAAACCGAAACCATCACAAACAGAGAGACGATACCCCATGTCATGAATTTTTTACCCTCTTCGACTGCTTTGTCACTATCGCCAGAAAAAACTAATTTGAAAATTCCCCACAAAAATACAAGAAGGGTTAAGGCAATGATAAGAGGTATGATGGCTTTTACGTATCCAATAAAAAGCGATACTAATGAACTGAAATCGGTAATATTTCCAGCAGATGCAAAACCAGATGGAATTATTAGTGCGGCTAATAGATATGAATATTTATTAAATGAATTTTTCATTATATTTTAAAATTTTATAACCCAGTCCCCAGTTGACTAATTGTACTGCTTAACAATTTTTGAATAACTTCAGCGCCTAATAGGATTGCACCACCAACGGCTGTCCAGGTTAACATTGTTGTTGCTGATTTAATTTTAGTTTCATCTCCTCTTGCTGTAACGTATCTAAAACCTGCCAGAATAAAATATATAACCAACACAATTCCTGCTACGAATTTAACAATAGTTAAAATACTGGTTAACAATCCATCGATTGATGTTGCTGATATTGGATTACAAATTTTACCATCTGAATTCACACCAGTGCTACCACTACACTGTGTTGTTGCATAAGCAATGCTGGAATTAGAAACCAAGATAATAGAATTTCCAAACATTAAAACTCCCAAAAATAAAAAAATAGAGGTTTTTAAAAAGAATCGAGATAAAGATGAATTGAACTTAGTAATCATAAAAATATTATATCATATACTAAAATCACTTTGGCGCTAAATACTGTATATCCTCTGATACACCCAGGGTGGATAAAATATATTTAACAACGAGCCATCCGCACAACATCCAAAAATATCCTATCAATATTTTACCAAATGCAGATTTGGCTTTTGATAATTGTTCTGGACTACCAGATGTCATTATTTTGAAACCTGTGTAAATTAAAATTCCAACTACAAGTATAGTTGTAATCCATATCGCAAAACCAATTGCCTGTCCAAAAAATGTAACTAATTCTGTCCATCCACACTCACTACCTGCAGCTCTGTTGCTGCAAGTTTCTAATATTGGAAGTGAGCTAGATACTGTTACGGCCATAAAAATTATTTACCTTGATAAATATTACTTAATCGACTTGCAAAAGGAGTGACCACCTCGTTTGCCTGTTGCTTGCCAGTTGTTACTGATTCTATCATATCCTGGAAAGCTGTACTCGATAGATCTGCATTTGGATCAAGCCAAGTTTCAGACTGAACAGCAGCCTTATAAAAAATCGCCTGGAATGGATCTGTGGCTGATCCAGACAATAGTTCCCTTCGTGCAGGTGGTAATCCTGATATTCCAGACCAAAAAGCTTGTGAATCTGAATTTGTTAGATAATTCAAAACTGCAAATGCACCTGCAATATTTTTTGAATTTTTAACAATAGACATTAAATATAAAGTAGACTTTACAGTATTTTTATTATTGTTATCTGACTGAGGAACCAATGCAACATCGAAATACAAATTAGGGTTTCTAGCACGAATATCACGAAGTTCACTTGCTTTTCCAAAATATATTGCAGTATCACCGGAAGAAAATGCATCCGTTGAATTCGGAAAAGATCTGTTCCATGTGTACATAGGACTAGATGGATTTGAAAAAGACGTATAGTAACCAACAACCGGAATTACGTTTCCGTAATCACCTCCTTGTTGATCAACAACATAAGTCACCTCATCACGATCTATTCCTGGAGCAGAAATTGGATTATTAGCTTGGAAAATCAACGTGGTCAAAATATCCTTTGCATTTGTAATATTTCTAAATTCGCCAAGTGGAACCATTGCCTTACTGATTCCACCAACTGAATTCTTCACAATCAGTTTTTGAGAAAGCCCTTCCAATTCTGACCATTTTTTTGGTGGAACTGCTAAACCTGCACCAGTAAATGTTGCCTTGTTCCAATACATAACCAAAGGGTCAACCATGAATGGAACGGCCCATACTCCATCTTTACCAAGGAAAACATTAGAAGCATCCAAAAACGCATCCAGATATGTTCTCTCAGGGAAATTTTTATAAGGAATATTATAAATTTTACTTCGATAACTGATAAATTTGTTATCTGGATAAATAATAATGTCTGGTCCAGTTCCTTCAGCTAGGGCATTCACAAATTCTGCATCTATTTTCTTTGGATCGTGCTGTTGGTAATTAACTTCAATTGTTGGACCACCGGAATTAATATTTGAAAGTAATTGTAGAAAATCACTTGATGTAAAAGTCCCCCACACGGTTGCCTTCGGAGTCACCTGTTGACTCCCTGTTCCAGTAAAAGCAAAAACCATAACACTCGCAACGGCAATTAAAACAAAAATAGTAATAAGGATTATTTGGAAGGACTTCATATCTTGTTTTAATTATAAGATATTATTCTATTTAGAGCCAGCCTAGATATACTTGCACAGATAATTTAAATCTATTTAAACTTTAAAGACAAGACCATAGTGGTGGTCTCCGGCATTGAATTCGTGATGAAGGGTAAACCCTTCTTTTTCAGCAAGAGAGATTGCCTGCTTCTTGGATAAAATACAGTCTTTGTGAGGACCAATTAAATTATATGATTCATTCCAATCAATGATGGTCATCATGCCTAATTTTTTTAGAACTCTTTTCGCTTCTACAATTACTGCTTTTTTATCTTCAACAAAATGCAATATGTTAGACAAAATCACCCTGTTACAATATTTATCTTTCAGATGAGAACCTTGCAATGTTTCAAGGTCAGCATGAATAGCACTGATGTTTTTATATCCACGTCTTTTTGCTTCGTTTAGAATTCTAGACAATTTAGAAACCTGAACATCTATTGCAAAAACTTCTCCGTATTCACCGACACGATGAAGAAGAGGCATTATATACGCGCCACCACCAGTACCAAAATCGGCAACAATCATACCTTCACCGATATGCATTTCAACAATATTTTTCTCAGGTTTAGAAAACATTTTATTTTTCAAAATTTATGACCCAGTCACGAATCAGGATCGATTCGTGTCGCACGATATGTGTCGAATGGATTGTGACCTTATTATAGTGTAATCACGGACGCAAGGCTATCTCCTTCACGCAGTTTCATAACACGTACACCTTGTGTGTCGCGACCTAGTGATGGAATTTCGTTCAGATCACATCTAATAACCTGACTCTTCTTTGAAATTGCAACGGCTTCTTCATTTTCTGCAGTAACAATTCTTGCACAAATCAAATCTCCGGTCTTATCAGTCACCTTTACACATTTTATTCCTGAACCTCCTCGTCCTTGAATTTTGTATTCAGCAATTTCAGTTTTCTTTCCATAGCCGTTTGCAGACACAACAAACACATGCGCTTCTTTTATACCCTTTTTAATTGTGTCCGCACCCACTACACCAACCTTGTCATCTAATCGCATCACACGCACACCACCTGCACTGCGTCCCATTTCACGCACATCAGATTCTTCGAATCGAATTGATTGTCCATCAGATGATACAACCATAATACTGTCACCCTTCTCAACAAATGATGCAGAGACTAATTCATCACCTGCGTCCAGTCGAATTGCGATGATTCCACTTCGTCTTACATCATGGAAACTTTCAGCAGAAACTTTTTTACCAGTTCCCTGTCTTGTAACAAAGAATAGCGATAATTCAGTACCCTTCTTGATTTCTTTTGGCATTGAAAGAATTGATGTAATTTTTTCTTCATCTGCAATTGATAGGAAGTTTTTAATTGATTTTCCTCGAGTCGCTCTTTTTCCTTCTGGAATTTCATAGGCCTTAATTTGATATGCCTTTCCTTTATCAGTAAAGAACAATAAATCATTATGACTGCTTGTATTCACAAAGTGTGTAATAAAGTCTTCTTCTTTTGTGTTCAAGTCCATAACACCGACACCTCCACGCTTTTGTTTACGATATTCATCAGGAGACGTTCTTTTAATATAACCTCCTGAAGTCAACACAAGAACAGTTTCTTCATCTGGAATAACATCCTCTAATGAAAAGTTTTTAGCTCCGTGTTTAACCACCTTGGTACGACGATCATCACCGTGCTTTTCACGAATCGCAGTCAATTCGTCTTTAATAATTGAAATAACTTTTTTAGCACTCTTCAAGATTTCTTCACATTCCTTAATAAATTGCTGAATCTTCTTTAAATCCTCTTCGATTTTCTTGCGATCAAGTGCAGACAATTTATGCAATTTCATTTCCAAAATAGCGAACGCTTGTCTATCCGAAAATCTGAATTCTTTCATGAGGCCTAAATGTGCAGTCTGACGGTCTTTTGATTTTTTAATCAAAGCAATAATTTCATCAATATGATCAAGGGCTTTTTTCAGACCAAGTAAAATGTGTTCTTCCTCTTGTGCCTTTCTTAAATCAAATTCAGTACGGCGACGAATGACAACTTTTCGGTGAGAAATAAATTCTTCCAAGAAAGACCGTAATGATAAAGTCTGTGGAACACCATCAACTAGGGCAACCATGTTGAAGTGGAAAGTGGATTCTAGTTGTGTATGTTTATACAAAAAGTTTAATACGTTCTGTGGGTATGCTCCGTTCTTTAAATCAATCACAATACGGATATCCTTTGTTGATTCATCGCGAATGTCTTTGATTCCTTCAATTTTTTTATCACGAACTAAGTCAGCGACAGAAATAATTAAATCTGATTTGTTAACTCGAAATGGAATAGATGTGATTATGATTTTTGACTGACCAGCTTTCTCTTCAACAATTTCAGCCTCTCCTCGAACAACAACACCTCCTCGTCCGTGTGCGTACGCGGTTGCGATGTCTTTCTCACCAAACATTATTCCACCTGTTGGAAAGTCTGGACCTTTAATAAATTGTGTTAAGTCAGTATTTGATGCTTCTGGATTATCAAGTAAATGATGTGTCGCATCCACAACTTCTCGCAAATTGTGAGGAGGAATATTCGTCGCCATGCCTACCGCGATACCCAAAGTTCCGTTAAGTAAAAGATTTGGAACAGCTGTTGGTAAAACTGTTGGCTCTCTTTTTGTCCCATCATAGTTTGGTCTTGTATCAACAGTGTCTTTTTCAATATCTCTTAATAGTTCTGCTGCAATTTTTGACATTCTTGATTCGGTATATCGCATCGCCGCTGGTGAATCACCATCAATGTTACCAAAGTTACCTTGGCCCCAAATCAATGGATATCGAGTACTGAAATCCTGCGCTAGGTTTACCAATGAATTATAAATAGCCATGTCACCGTGTGGGTGATACTTTCCCATCACCTCTCCGACAACTAGTGCGGATTTAGAAAATTTTGCAGATGCCGTCAAACCAAGCCGGTGCATCGAATACAAAATACGACGGTGCACCGGCTTTAAACCATCACGTACGTCAGGCAAGGCACGATCAGTAATAACTGACATGGCATAGTCAATATACGAATCCTTCATTTCAGTCACCAAACTACGCGACACAATTTTATTGTGTTGTTCAACAATCACAACATC
>JAYUFM010000016.1:0-2427 GCA_043738715.1 bacterium
TCGGGATCGGATGTCGGATGATGTCGGATGTCATGTTGGATCTTGGATCGGACAGACATCGGACATCGTTTACAGGAAATCTAACTCCAAAACTGTTTACCGTCCCCTTCCCTATTTTTTGTAAAATCAAATGCCCGTAGTGACGTCGTCCGATCCACTTTCCATCGACTTCGAGGTATGTCATGAAGTAATCTTAGATACTACCATTCTCAACAGAGAAAGTACATCAATAGGAACTTGGCAGATCATCTGAAAGCTGAGAGTAACCTCTAATCAGATTGCTAGACGGTAAGGAAATCACTTGTTTTAAACTCTCAAAATCTGTGAAACTGTAAATTGTTGCTGAAGTATCAAGTGTCAACTTTTGGAAGGCCAAAAATTTGCTAAAATCACTCCTGAAATACCAACTAAAATATGAACTTATCGATAAACTACCTAATAAAACATGTCCAATCGTTACACCCCGATTTTGCTTTGAATTTTGCCTTAGGTGAAAATTTTCCAGAACATGAGTGAAAATTGGGATTCTGCTGGCCTGACATTGGAGTATTGTGGATTTATGATCGCAATAATGGTGGAGAGGTGCAAAGTTGAGATGTTTCAATCAAATATTCAAAATTCTCCTGTGGAAGTAGCTAGAATATTGAATTCTCTACCAGGGGGCAGTAACCAAGAATTTAACCTTGATGCAGAGGCCCTGCATCAGGGCATCCATCACTTCAAACGATTTGTAACCTCAAGAGGCTTCTTAGTGATCGAAATGTTTAGCGAGAAAGATAGAGTGCAACAATATCACGATTTGAAGTGTCATTTGAAAAAAGGATACAATCTTAAATTTCCTCAATTTATACATGAAGATTTGAGATCAATGAGCGAAATTTCAGATGCTATAATATCATCTAGAGATTCAATGTTTAAAATGTACAAAATAAGAAAGTCTACTTATTTAAAAGCATCGTACATTTTCATGGAGATGCACTCAAATATCAAAAATACACAAATCGAAAAAGCTGAGAATTTCACATCACCACCACTCTTAGCAAATAAATTCAAAACGAGAAAGAATGTGGAAACTGTGTCAGAAAAAACCAAAAAAAAAAATGCAAAAAGAATACTTGACATGATTGATGAAACTGTTGGAGAACAAAATGTTACTATGTACCTAGATTTCGTTAATAAATTGAATAACAAGAGAAGAAAAGTAGGAAACGAAAATAGAATGACTAATAACGAAAATGATAACGATATGCAATTATTTACTAATGCGCATATGATAGCTAACGATTTTTCTGTCAAAGAAATAATAAAAACAATGAAAAAAAAGTATAATACAACTACGAATGAAGAAAAATATCAAATTATAAAGCTTATTGATGCAGCTCGGAATGCCTGTGATCTAATTTTACCAGATGAAATAATAAGTAATAACGAAATAGTGTCAATTACACACAAATTAATGGAGGAAACGGGTCTCTGTAATATCAATAAAAGGGCGATATTACGATTACACAATAATAAGGGAATTATATTACGAAAAAGGGGGCGCAAAATAAATAAAGACTTTGAATCGGAATTATGGGCCAATTTGATGATTTGTTCATATGAAGAAAGGAACAACGAGGTTAGCAACTTTGTTGTCTGTTACGTATATTTAACATAACTTGTATTTTTAAGCGTTACTTAAACATATTTATTTGTATATCTATATTATTCCTTCTCCAGAGCAGTACGGATGAACTTTCATTTTCCAATATCTTTTAATACGCCTTCATTATTCATTCAGCAGCACGATATGGATGAACCCATCAGAAGCACAGTCGATGTGAATGTGATATATTCCTACGCAGTAATAGTAGAAACAGCGAATACTATTAGCAAACAAGAAAATTGGTTAACAACTGATAAAGTACAAGCTTTAAAATTTTCCCCACATTGGGTGAAAGGAATGCTAAATAGGGCGGAATTAAGGAGAAGAAGAATAACTACAGATGAAAAGAAAACTTTACCAATAGCAGAAATAATAAGAATATTAAAAATAGGTCAAGACTTGATAACATTGCATGGACACGATCCATCAACTATATGGAATATGGACGAAACAGCAATAACGTATGCAATTGGACCTACTCATCTCTATGTACCGCGTGATCAAGCAAGAGCAGCTAATATTGGAAATGTGAACACCAAATTACGAATAACAGCAGTACTAACAGTAAACGGTTTGGGTGAATTTGCACCAATATTTTTGATCCTAAAACATTCAGATAAATGCATTTCAGAAAATAAACCAGATCAAACAAAAATGAGAGTATTAGATAACTTGCACAAAAAATACGGATTTCGAGTGGAAGAAAGTTGGAAGTTGGATGTATGGGAAAAAGAAATTGATATCAATAATGTGAAAAAAAACCACAAATGTAAATATCT
>JAYUFM010000017.1:0-6644 GCA_043738715.1 bacterium
ATGTTTGTCTTGATTCGTCAATATAACCGTTCTTTCCCCCAACAAACGAATCAAAATTCAACATTGCGTTTCTGTTGTGCCAAGTATGCTTTCCGACTTCGTAAATTTTAACGCGAGTATAATCAAAAATTGATGGATACTTTGTATATATATATCTACCTAATCTAAACTGATCTACTACAGTTGAAGAGTTTTTTGGGTTAAGACCACTTGGATCTTCATAGTAAGTATCGGGCATATTCAAAATTGCAGCGGTTTTATTCATTAACTGCATAAATTCAGGACGTCCATATTCATCTGCGATTACCTCTGCACCATCATTACTTGATTCCATTAATAGAGGGAACATTAAATCACTAAGTTTTAACTTTTCACCAAGCACCAAGTTACCTTCTGCCCCAAAAGTATTATATGAATCACGTGACACTGTAGCTGTTTTTTTCAAATCCATATTTTGGTTTGCAACCAACGCTGTCATCAATTTGCTAACAGAGGCCAGCGGATAAACTGCATCAGGATTTTTTTGTATGATAATTTCACCGGTTTTAATATCCCCCACAAGATAAGCCAATGCACCCGTATTAGGGATTTTAGCTTTTTCAGGGACAAAATATTCTTTCACAAAGTTTGTGGAAGTCCCTGAATCAGAATCAGCAATTGATGATGTTGCTAAAGTGGCTTGATGAGTGGTGTCAATATTATTTTCCGCTGTGTTGCTTGTAGAGGAATTATGATTAGTATTTACATTTTGAACATTATTAGGATTTTGATTATCAAGTAAATTTTGCGCAGTCTGTGTAGTAGCAGGTACACCATTACTAAAAAATGTATTTTTTAGTTTAGATGAAACCAAAAGAGCGCTTTCTGTGATAAATGAAACCAAGGAGATACCAACAATGACCGAACAAACAGCCCAAAAAATATATTGTCGTTTTGTGTGTGGTTGAATAGTTATTCGAAAAACTCTTCTAATCGGATCTATATCAATGTCTTTGTTTACATGATAGTGGCCGGATGGGTGTCCTTGCAACAGTAAATTTTCCACATGGACATTTCTGTTGTCTTTTGGTGCCCCTAGATCCATAAATTTAGTTTCCCTCTCTGCATCAGTTTCGTCTTCGGGTACTTCACTATTTACACTACCGGCGACGTCATCACTTGGTGCCAGTTTTTCCACATCATTAGAATTAACCACCTCTGGTTTTACAAAAGGATTCTCATTCGAATTATCGTACGAGTCTTGAGTCTCGTTCATATTCATTATTATATAATTTTACAAGGGATATGTCACTAAAATAAAACTAGCTATGTGTAGAAAGTCCTAGTTTCCAGAGAATTTATAAAAAACCTTGTTACCGTACCTAAGATCTAAATATTCAAATTGTGCTAATTCTTTGACCCCACCAACACCTTTTTTCCATAAAATTTGATTTGATAGAGAGGCTTTTAAATTATTAGTGGTCAACTTTAAATCTTCCTGGCGATTAACAATCAAAACACCATTATTTTTGGTTTGAAACTTATAAGAATTCTCATCTGTTATTTCAACCGCAATCAATTCCAACCCAAGCTCTTTGCTGTCAGAGATAAATGTAATAATTTTAGAATATTCTTCTGGCGGAACCAATTGCCATGCAATGTTAAGACCTTCATCAGTTGAAGTTGCTAAACTTCCCCCATAAAACTTGAGGTAAGATGTTCCATCAAATTGCGGAGCCTTTGAAAACACAAAACCACTCGAATCTACAAAAGAACACGGGTCCATGGCTTCTGCGAAAGAAAATCCGCACCACAGTGCCTGAGGCTTTCGTTCTGTAATGTTCACTTTAACATTGTCACCAGCAGTTGAAATTTTTAGACCATCAATACGAGGAAAATCTTTTGCAAGTTGTTGCCCTATTTCTTTTTTTGGAAAAATTAAAATATTATTTTTAGGAAATACATATAAATAATTACCCGAAATAATATTAGAAACTGAAGCTGACATTTCATCTGCATTTATAGAAACATTTCCACCAATATCAATACTCTTTATTTTTAAAAAGTCTGCCCTCATGATAAAGACGAAAGATGCCAGGATTGTTGCAACAAGGATAGTGTATAAAATCGATTTAACAATTTTTTGACGACGTCTTTTTTGGACAACTTGGTGTGGTCTTAAAAAATCTCTTGATTTATAGATTGTATTTTTCATTTGATTTTAAGTGATGAACCGACCCATCTGTATCCTGATTTTTACCTACAGTGCACTATGTGCAAAATTGAAAACCAATTTTATATTTACAAACTATTTTATGAACTCCCGTCCTCCCATGTATGGTCGCAAAGCCGTCGGAATTCTAATTGATCCGTCAGCTTGCTGATTGTTTTCGATAATAGAAATCAAGAAGCGAGGTGTTGCAATTGCAGTATTATTCAATGAATGCACAAAACGTAATTTACCTTCATTATCACGATATCGAATATTTAAACGTCTAGTCTGGAAATCGTGGAAATATGAAGCAGAGTGTGTCTCTCCATATTTGTTTTCTGACGGCATCCAAGCTTCTATATCATATTTTTTTACTTGGCCGAGACCCAAATCCCCTCCGCAGTTCAAGACTACGTGATAAGGGATCTCTAGCGCCTGCAACAACTGCTCTGCGTTGGCAGTGACCTCCTCATGTAGACGCACTGATTCTGCATGACTTGCTTCACACAAAACCAATTGTTCAATCTTGAAAAATTCATGCACTCTATAAAGTCCTTTTGTGTTTTTTCCGTGACTTCCAGCCTCACGTCTAAAACATGGAGAGAACGATACAAATTTTATTGGCAACTGAGATTTTTCAATTATTTCGTCACTGTAATATGACATAGATGCAACCTCTCCAGTTCCGGCCATGTATTCATTATCCTGAGTTTTATATAAATCTTCTTCGCCTTGAGGAATATATCCTGTACCGATTAAAGCTTCACGTTTTACAAGTGAAGGAACTATCATCGGTTGGTAATTTTGTTTTGCCATGAAATCCATAACAAACTGCCAAATAGCAAAACTGAGCATTGCTCCATCATTTTTCAGAAAATAACCTCTAAACCCAGCAACCTTTGTACCTCGATCGAAATCAGCCATGTTTTTTTCTAACATTATATCGATATGACTTTTGGCACTAAAATTAAAAGTTGGAATTGTTCCCCACTGGCGAACCTCAACATTTTGCTCGTCACTATCACCTTCCGGTACTGACATATCAGGAATATTAGGAACTGCAACCATTAATTTTTGCCATTCTTTCATGACTTCTGTTAATTCTTTTTCATCATTTTGGACAGAGTCTTTTACAATTTTCATCTGGTCAATATAATTTTGACGAGTTTGTTGGTCAGGTGCAGAAGTTATCATAGTACTGAATTTGTTTTGCTCGGTTTTCGCTGCCTCTACTTTTTTCATTAGATCACGACGTTTATCATCTGAAGTTATTAATGCCTCTACGTCAAAATTTAAGTGCTTCTTGCGAGCACCGTCTTTAATAAGGTCTTTGTTATCTCTGATGAATTTAATGTCTAACATGTGGGAGTATTTATTATGGCGTTTTAAGGCTAATTTAGTAGAAATTTAAACTTAAATTAACTTTTTTATCATATCAAATGAATATGATATTTGCCACTATGAATGAAATGACAAATGAACCGATTTTTCCAGAAATAATGAGGGTCGCAAAAAATGATTTTCCCTCGCTTTTACGGGAAATGCCTGGTGCACCGGACGAATTGTATTATTGTGGGGACCGGCGCGCTCTTTACCTTATTGATCATAAATATCTATGTATTGTGGGATCGCGACGCTACACGGAATACGGAAGGCGTGTCTGTGAATGGCTAATAGAGGGGCTTCGTGGCACTCGAACCGTAATAGTCTCTGGACTTGCAATGGGAATTGATACAGTTGCGCATAAATCAGCAATGGCAAATAACTTAAAAACAATTTCGGTACCAGGGTCAGGACTCAATCACAATATTTTATATCCAAGGATCAACCTTTATGTTGCGGAGGATATTTTAAAAAATGGTGGATGTCTGATTTCCCCTTTCAAGCCAAATCAAGGTGCTGCGAATTGGACCTTTCCCGTTCGAAATCAAATCATGGCTGGAATGTCTCATGCCACATTAATAATAGAGGGCGAAGAAGATTCTGGAACATTAATAACTGCTCGCCTTTCTGCGGAATACAACAGGGACACGTTGGTTGTTCCAGGATCTATTTTCTCGGAACATTCCCGTGGCCCCCACAAATTACTGCGCGATGGAGCAATCGCGATCACTTGTCAAAAAGATTTACTAGAGGCACTCGGTTTTGATTCAAAATCTGAATCAGGAAAAACCGACCCTAATTCATACTATGAAACATGTACAGAGGACGAGCTTAAAATAATTTCCTTGATCTCAAACGAACCACTTCATAAAGACGAGATTATACAGAAAACCGACCTCGGTGTCAGTCGTGTTCATATTTTAATTTCTATCCTAGAAACAAAAAGTTTAGTAGAGCAAAAATATGGAAAAGTCAGCTTGCGTTACCCGTATGTTAAAAATAATTTAGTACAGGAAAAAAAGTATGATTTTGGCAAAAACGACAACTCTGTGTAATACTTACGAATATTATGAAACTATTGATTGTAGAGTCACCTGCAAAAGCCAAAACAATTTCTAAATACTTGAAAGGCGAATATAAAGTCGTTGCGTCTGTTGGACATGTCCGAGATCTACCAAAAAGTAATAAAAAAGCCATTGATATTGAACACGGTTTCATCCCTCACTATGAAGTTTCCGCTGGAAAAGAAAAAGTCATCAGTGAAATAAAATCTCTTGCCAAAAAAGCAGACGAGGTGATATTGGCAACTGACCCCGACCGTGAAGGTGAAGCGATTGCTTGGCACTTAAAAGAAGCCATCGGACTAAAAAAACCAAAGCGTGTTGTTTTTCACGAAATAACTGAAGGTGCAATCCAAGAAGCCATCAAACACCCTCGTGAAATCGACGAAAACCTTCGCTATGCCCAAGAGGCGCGCCGTGTCCTTGACCGTCTTGTAGGTTACGACCTATCTGGCCTTATTTGGAAAAAAGTTAGATACGGATTATCAGCAGGGCGTGTTCAATCACCTGCCCTACGTATAATCATGGAACGTGAGCGTGAAATTCGTGCCTTCATTCCAGAGGCATACTATGTTATTAGTGTAAAAACTGAAACTAAAAAAAATGAATCCATAGAATTTTCATGTAGCAAAGAAATCAAAGATCCAAAACTTGCTGAAAATATCGTATCGATTGGAAAAAAATCAAAGTGGCAGGTTAAAGATATCGATGAATCAGAGGTTAAACGATCCCCAAAAGCCCCCTTTATTACTTCTACCCTACAGCAAACCGCCAGTACTCGTTTTGGATTTTCACCATCACGCACAATGTCACTTGCTCAAAAACTTTATGAAGGTGGACATATCACATACATGAGAACTGACAGTACCAACCTCAGCAAGGTGGCTATCGGCGAATCAGCAAAAGTAATCGCGAAAGAATTTGGGGACAAATATTTCGAAGTACGTACTTTTGCTTCAAAGAGTAAAAATGCACAAGAAGCCCATGAAGCCATCCGTCCTACACACCTCTCGCTCGTAAAAGCGGGATCTAATGATGATGAAATAAAACTATACAGATTAATTCGCTCAAGGACACTTGCATCACAAATGACCGATGCAAAAATGGCACGAACAAAAATAATAGCAAACATCGACTGTTTTGATGATGAAAAAAATAAAAAAGAATTAGGTAGCGATTTTCCAGACTTTACTGTAACAGGCTCACGTGTCATTTTTGATGGATGGTTAAAGGCTGATCCAGATGCGCGAGGAGAAGACATTCAATTACCAAAGGTCATCAAAGGTGAAGATCTTAAACTTATAGACATTTCTTCTCTTGAAAAATTTACAGAACCACCTTCACGTTATACAGAAGCAGGCCTTATTAAAGAATTAGAAAAGAGAGGCATCGGCCGTCCATCTACTTATGCCAGTATTATTCGAACATTGGAACAACGTGAGTACGTGACGAAACTAAACAGAACAATGACACCCACAGACACTGGTGATGTAGTCAGCAGTTTTATTGAAGAACACTTCCCTTCATACATCAGTGACGATTTTACAGCACAAATGGAGGATAAATTAGATGACATCGCTATTGGTAAAGCAACATACCTCAGCACTCTTACAGATTTCTACGGACCATTTACAAAGGCTGTAAAATCAAAAGAAGGCCTAGACAAAGCAACCACATTAGGCGAGGCGGATGAAAAGTTTAAATGTCCAAAATGTGGAAGTTCAATGCAAATCAAACTGGCACGTACAGGAAAATTCCTCAGTTGTTCTAAATATCCAGAATGTGAGGGAGCACTCATGTTAGATGGTCATGAATTGCAAAAAGATACACCAATTGGAAATGACCCCGCAACAGAACTGCCTATTTTTATAAAAGTCGGACGATTTGGACCATATGTGCAATTGGGTGAAAAAACTAAAGAAGTAAAAAAACCACGTATGGCCAGTATTCCAAAGGGTAAGGATCTCGCAACCGTAACAGTTGAAGACGCAATGGTATACCTCTCTCTT
>JAYUFM010000018.1:0-6637 GCA_043738715.1 bacterium
AAGTTTCCACCGACGTAAACATTTGCAATTTTATGACTTTCATCTGTAAATTCATATTTATAAATCCAAAATGCTTCCTTCGGTGAATTAGTAGTAACATCAATTAATCCTGCATTGTTATACGGATACAAATAAACAACATCTGTTAATCTTGATGCGTCACTTCCTGTTTTTGGTGGGAATTGAACAAATTGTGGAGCGATTTTTTTACCATTAAAATTCATGGAAATTGAATAGACTGCACCAAGTATGTCTTTTTCAGATAAAGTTAAATTGTTCATATTATTAGATATTATAAGTGGTAGTTCCAACGAATCAACCTTTCCCATTCCTGACGGGTCCTCTTCTGTAAATACAATCTTCATTCTTGTTCCATTTTGAAGAGCCATTTGATCATTACCTAGCGAAACAGAGAAATTTGTCTGAAGTGCCATCCACTTGTCTGCGTTTATCGGAACACTTTGTCCAATTGATACCCATTTTTCTGAATTAAAAGTGACAGGATTCACATCGTAATATAATTGTGCAGTTCCCGCCTGACCTTCAAACATGGACCAAGAACATTTTTTATTTTCTGCTTCAGTATTATCAATTATTCCTTTTACAATAATTGGAAAAGAAACGGCTTGATTTGGCACATGAGAAGTAACTTTAAAACCACAATTACTAGCGGCGTTTGCATTTGTCGAGATTGAATTAATATCACTTGTTGACGCAACACTAGTTGTCGAATTTTCTGTATTATTGTTTTGTGGAAAAATTGAAACACCAGGAACTACCTGTGGATTTTTATCGCTCTGCAAATATGCGTATACGCCGGCTCCAAAAATAAATATAACAACAATTGTAATAACGAGGGGAACAAAGAATCCTTTTGACCCATTCTGCTGTTTGGTTTTCATATATAAAGAATTGTAACAGAATAGAATGTAATAAAATAGATAAGGAAAAGCGCGGCACCAGTTTCCCGGTGTCGCGCTTTGAATTGTGTGACGAACGCGCGTTTGCGTTAGTCACGAATGTGCATGTGTTTCCTGTGGCTGGGTCCTAGCCCTTGCCGCCGTAGTAATACGGGTATTGGGGGACATCGTCCACTCCGAACAGGTTGGAACCCTTCGGATATTCAAACGAGATCCACCACTTGCCCGCTTCGTTGGCCGGCACGAGGTAGTAGTAGCCAGTGTTGTCCTGGTAATACGTCGCCTTGACGACCTGTCCGCTTGGACCTTGTGCCGTCACGACTGGCGAATACTTGGTCGGACCGTTCTGAAGTTCGGACCCATAGACCCGGATGCCGCGTGCCTTGCCAAGTTGGACGAGTGCAACAGGTGCGTCGGAATTGTCGCTTGTTGCAATGATCTGCTCGGTCACGCTCAGTTCGGCCGGCGTTCCATTGACAGGATCCACCAAGCCCGAATCCGAGGCCTGCATGTAGTTCACCAGGAACCCTCCGATGCCGCCAGTGACGTTTTGCGGGATGATCTCGCGACCGGTCTTGATATCGACCAGTTTTGATGACCCGTCTTTCTTCCACAGAGTGATGCGACCGAGGTGGCCTGCGTAGGTCTCGTCGAATTGCATGTACCCATTGTACACGTCAACGCTGACCTCCCACTGGAAACCATTGTCGTCGTAGTAGAAGAGCGATGCAGCCGTCACGTCGCTTCCGACAAATATCGTGCTGCGATTGTTGGGCCACATCTTCACGATCGGCTTCGTGACAAACAGGTTACCGTTCGCATCTTTTTGGATCGCGACCGGCGCCGAACCGTAGAACAGCTCGTATTCCTGTCCGCCTGGAGTTCGCATCGACAGGCTGATGTTGAAGTAGAGCGTATCCTTCGGATTGGAAACCGGGAATTTGAATTGGTAGTTCACGATGGCGGTCATGATTTCGCCGGGAGTGTTCCCAGTGAAGACCGCCGACGTGTTGTAGCCAGATCCGTATTCGACACTGACGCCGCTGACACTGGCACGACCGAATTGGACGTTCCGGAACATTTCGGCGCGACGTGCACCCTGGGAGGTGATCCCTGGGAAAAGCACGACGGGACCGAGGGTCTGTTCCGGACTTGTCGAAGCTGTCGGTGTTGTGGTTGACGGTGCGATTGCGGTGGTCGTTGTGGCGGCCGCCGGAACTGAATCAGCGAACGTGGCTGAATTCACGACGCTCATGATGAGCGCGGTTGCGAGGATGAGGAGTTTTTTCATGATGGTGTTTTGTTTGGCTGTTTTACTGTTTTGGTTCTGTGTGGTTTTTCTGGTTTTTCTGATTGTGTTTTTGATCACTTCTTGTCTTCGTTGCCGGGGAACTCAAGTCCGACGCCCGTCGTGATGATGTTTGACGGGGCGCCTTTCTTGGTTTCATTTCCCTGGTTTGCGGTTGCAGTTTGACCTGCGGTTTCGACGGCGATTGTCCCTTGCGGAACAGGCGCCGGTGAGCGCAACACACTCGGCGCGAAGCCGAGGATTGCAATGACAGCAACTGCGCCAATGGCGAGTGCGGTACTACGGATGGTTTTGGCTGACATGGAGCGTTTTTGGTTGGTTCGTTTGTTGTTGTGAAAAACAAAAAGCGGGCTTTGGGGCCTACTCTTGTCCTCTAATATAATAACATATATGTACTAAAAAAGCAAGGGTTACGACAAATAAACCCTTGCTTTAAGGCTATTTTCAGTTTTAATCTATAAAACTACCCAAAAGTGAAAGTAAACGCCTTCAACCCTGCCCCATCTGTTTCTATACGTAACAAGTGTTCACTCGATCCAGAACCTTCATACAGAGTGTACAAGGTATTGCCAGAAACAACCACGTCGTTCTTCTTAACTCCATCTATATATATGTGAAGGGTGATCGGCTTATCTGAGCTTGCTACCATGTACACATTTTTAGCGCTGTAATCAAAGACTACAGTGGCTGGACCCTGACTATCTGCGTGTTCTTCTTGGAAATTCCAAGAGCCACCTAAATACAAAGAATTTTTTAAGATTACATCTTTACTGTTTAAACTTGTATCTGGCGCAATCAAATCTTGATTCCCTGCTGTTCCTCTTGATCCATTTACAAGAAATTGGTTTCGTCCATAACCAAAATAAACTTCAGGACTTCCGACTTTTATTGAATTTGGGTCTATTGCCTTATCGGGTGCAACAATTCCAGAGGAAACATTTGTCTGCACACCTTTTGATTCATTCAGGTTTTTTAATGCTTGCTGAATAACCTCTTCTGTTTTGTCATATTCCCCTTCACCAACATGATCGTAAATAATTTCTCCATTCTCATCGATCAAATATTTTCTTGGCCAAGAATTATTATCAAAGGCTCCCCATGTACCGTAATTACTGTCCATCACAACCGGATATTTTATTCCCAATTTTTTAACAGCTTCTTCAACGTTAGATTTTACTTTTTCAAAAGCAAATTCAGGAGTGTGAATTCCAATTACCTCAAGACCTTGATCTTTATATTTGTCATACCAAGCATTCACATAAGGCAAACTTCGCTGACAGTTAATACAACTGTAAGTCCAAAAATCAATCAAGACAATTTTCTTTCCTCTAAATTGAGAAATGGTGATCGGTTGACCATTTGTATTTATAAAGTCACTTGGGTTTGTAATTTCTGGTGCAGCAGGACCGTGTAGTCTGACTAATGGCGTCGTGTCTTTTTGTACGACATTCGGCTGAACTGGTGCATTAGTGTTTTTTTGGACAGTCGAATTATTTCCTGATGTTGATGCAGTATTTGTCGCTGTGATATTAGAAGGAACATTTCCATTTGCAACTGGTAAACAAGATGTTGCGTTACACGTTTGAACTGGTAAGCCATTTAGAATATTTTGTGCAGTATCTGATGATGGTGCTTGATTTGAATTAGTAGTTTTTTTATTCAATTCCAATAATTTCTGTTCAACTTTTGTAATATCGAAAATTCCTGAATTCAATAATTTTGTCTCTACAACCTTATCAATTCCAAAAATAATTCCTACTCCAAGGACCAAAAATATCAATCCCAAAATCTTTTTGAAAATACCATTTGGATCAGACAAAACACCTAATTTGTTTACTATTTTCTGCCCTAGAAATGCAATTAACAAAACCATTCCAGATAGTCCGACAGCATATGCGATCAAATCAACTAGCCCTGCCAATAATGATTGAGGTAAAACTGTAGCTAAAATTACGAAATACGTTGGGCTGCATGTTGAAAATACAGGACCGAGAGATGCGCCGATAATAACATCACCCCAGAAACTTTTCTTTTGGTAACCTGAACCAAGGATTTTATTTGATCCAATACTTAGTTTTGAAACGTAAGGAATTTTTTCCCAAATAGTTGGAAAAACTGTAACTAATCCAAAAATAATAATTATTGTTCCAGAAATAATTGACCAGGTTTCAGGCGGAATAGCGATAAAGGCGGTGCTGACTTTCAATATAAATGTAAAAAGGATAATGGAAATTCCGAGTGAGGCAGCAATTGTTACTGCCTTCTTTTTATTTGTCGTTGCAGACTCTCCCCCACCTGCAATTGAACTGCCGACCATTAATGGCAGTAACGGTAGAGTACACGGGGCCAAAATTGTTAATACACCAGCAACAAATGAAAGTAAGAATAAAAACATATTATTTAATTTCAGTTACAAGATTAGATAGTGTAGGGCTACCACTCCATTTTTTTATAAGACTGCCATCCTTATCAACCTGAACAAAAGTATGCTGGTATGTCACACCGTATTTTTTCTTTAAATCTATCGAATTGTCATAATTAACATCAAGAATGGTCAAATCTTTTGGAATTTTTGACATATTTGATCTAATGTCATTATCCAAACCTATACATGTGGGACACCAACTAGCTCTAAAAAACAATACGACATGGTGTGTTGAAGATGCAAGATTAATTTTTTCTGGAGAATAAACTTCATAAGAGCCAGATTGCATCATTAATTCTTTGTCTTTTATTTCATCTTTTTCAATTATTTTGCTGTCTCCTGATTTCATGACCAAATCATCTTCAATTTTATCTTTAGAAATAGCATCCTTCTTATTACTAGATGCGAAATAAATTCCTCCAACAATCAAGACTAGGGCAACTATACCGAAAACAATTCCTTTGTTATTACTCATATAAAAAATAATTAATTATTATTACATTTAATATTATATAGACTCCAAAAAAAATGTAAAGTTTACTTTACATAGAAAGTGGATAACGCTAAATTCCAGTTAAAATATAACAAGTCGGCTTAGAGATTTCTATCACACCAAATTCTTGTTCCGATCTTTGTAACAACCATAACAATAAGAGTAACCACCAGCCATGCATCAACTGAATGTGTATATCCCTGAAAAATAATGCCCATTATTAAAAATGCGGATCCAGCAAGAAAAGAATTCCTTCCTGCCAAAGTCCTATGCTGTGTATCCCTTTCGTCTACCGATTTTTCCCTTAAAATAAAAATTGCAAAAATTGCAAAAAGGACAAGTATAATTGCAAGCATGCAGATAACCATAATGTCTGGCATCCAAAAATGATATGGATTAAGTAGAAGCACAGCAGTAACTAAAAGACCCAACGTCAAAATGATTTCTTTAATATTATTTTTCATAAGTTATTTTAAAAATTTTCTCTACAGGTATTTTAAATACAACTGCTATTTTAAGAGCTAGTAAAATTGATGGTGTGTAGTTCCCCTTCTCAAGGGCAATGATCGTCTGACGGCTTACATTTACCCTTTTTGCCAAGTCTTCTTGAGTTATACCACTATCTATTCTTAGCTTACTGACATGATTTTCTATACATTCATTCATAAGTTAGTGTATTTTTATTATAATACCCACTTTTATAGATGTAAAGTATCCTTTACTTGCTATTTGCCTACTATGGGTAACGGTCTTGATAAAACTAATCCCCTATGCTACATTTGTAACCCTATGGCAATCAATGTATCAATCGAAAAAAATCAAGCAGAAAGCCCAGCTTCTGTTTTACGACGTTTTAGTAAAAGAATGAATGAGTCAGGTGTCCTTCCACGTGTTCGTGGTATTCGTTATGCAGAAAGAAAACTTTCTCCATACAAGGTTAAAATGGGAAGACTTGAAAGACTTCGAAGAAAGGCTGAATACGAAAAACTAGCAAAACTAGGAAAACTTCCTGTAAAGACTCGAAGAAAATAATCTAAATGCAGGTTTCGATTTCATCAACAGTAAAAAGCGCGCCAAAAATTAACGGTGCGCTTTTTACTAAAATAAAAGACAAAGTATTAGGTAAAAATTTTGACCTAAGTCTAGTTTTTATTGGCACAAAAAAAATGCGTTATTTAAATCGCACACATCGCAAAAAAGACTATGCAACTGATATCCTCTCTTTTAATGTTGATAAAGAGGTCGGTGAAATTGTAATTAATCCAGAAAAGGCAAGACGTAAGGCGCCCCTCTTTGAGCGTACTTTTGATAATTACCTAAAATTTATTTTTATCCACGGATTGTTTCATTTGAAAGGATTCGATCATAGTAGTAGAATGGAGAGCGAAGAAGAGAAAATTAGGAAGGCTTTCAAAATATAGTAAAAAATACGTAAATTATTTTACAAAAAATAATTTAACAGAACTACAAATTGGGAGACTCTAGATTTT
>JAYUFM010000019.1:0-2377 GCA_043738715.1 bacterium
ACTGTCCAACTCCAGAATTCATTTTCGTTCAAATTTTGATGATCAAAAAAAATCCCCACACGACGAAAAAATGCACCCACACGAATGATCAAAAAAAAATTGCCCACACGACATGTTTTATGCAAAATGTCGGATATAGTTGACGCACACGAGCAAAAATTGTTATACCGTCATCCGGTTGACTGACACACACGAGCAATACCGTCATCCGGTTGACTGTCAGCCGGAGACTGTTTTCATGACTTTCTCTATGTATAAGGTGGAACATCCCCCAATACCAAAATGACGGTTTAAAAAGTGATGAAAATATAAAATTTTTCCTACGAAGTGGTAAAGTGAAACATTTCAGAAATATCTTAAAAAGAAGAATGTCTGAACTCACAATGCAATAATTAATAGATGCATATACATCTGAAAAAATTAAAAAAAAAAGATCTCATTGGACCATACGTTAAATATTTTCAATCAAAAATTGCACGAATAAATTTCTTTTTGTTTGACATGTGATTCGTATAACATGGAATAATTTTTGGATAATTGTTATAATAATTGTTATATTTTGGAACTAATCAAAATTTTTAAACCTTTCATTTGAGCCTCAAAATTTTTCTACGAGCCCGCCAATGGGGGGTGCCTCTGTCGTGAATGTGCGACAGAAAGGGCTACGAATCTTTTCCAATACGGTTCTGGTCACGAACTATCCGTATAGAAGTGCTAACACACTTAACAGCTCCTGCACAAGAGTCTGAGTCGAGTTAACACTAACGTTGGATTAATTGGCAATGGCAAGTTGCTTTAAAAGGTCTTGTCTACTTGTCATTTGCTATAGGTTGGACGTGTGGTCAGTCTACGTCAGTCCGTCTAATTTCCCTTAGGTAAAACGGTGAAGACATCACACAGTACAAACGGATATACATAACGGTTTCTAAACTACGAATATTACGACAGCCTCTGCCAGCTATGCCAGCCTCCCTTTTACAAACTGAAGACCATACTGTCCTTTGCAGCAAGAGTTTAATTGAGCAGCATACACAAATCGCATAGCGCCTTTAATATTCTCTATGTCAGTGACTATCAACATGAGCAGCGTGCGTGCAGCGTATCTGCACATCTACACGTCCGTCAATCAGCTTTCGATATGTAGTAGATCAATCGTTTCCACAATGATTCTCTGATGGAGCTTGCTACTACGGGTATGCCATGAGTGACCAACTTCAGCAGATATCACTCCTCAATTAACGCAGGTTGATTCCATTTTCGTGCTCAATACATCTCTGAATCAACTTGGATTCCACGATGATTCCTTGTTGGCGCTACAACGGGTATGCCATGAGTGGCTCAGTTGGTTAAGAACAAATGCGACTTTCGTTTCCCGCCAATCAAAGCCAGATTCTTTTCAATCATCCTGTCACAGTCATAGTCAACAGCATTGGTGATGGTATTCTCGAAATTTCATGAACAGGTCAGACCTTAAGACCCCTCTTTGCATTCATGACGTCACCAAATAATGACGTCATTTTGTATGCGTGATTTTTTTCACACCAGTCGAGGACAATTTTAACACAGTGATCTTGCCTGTGGATTATTCTGACCTTCAGACTGTTTTTGATGAGTTTTTTGTACGTTAATCTCTAAAAACCTTTTCCTTCATCAACAGTCATTGGCACTTGCCCTTTTGATCTACTTGTGCACCTTGATCCACGTTTCAAGAATACTTGGGACCAAATTTGAACACAAATCTAGAATTTTTGGTTGAGGTATCTAACTAGCGAACTATAATGAGGACGGCTGAAAAGCTACGATGCCTTCGACTGCCCATAATCTATCCTCGAACAGATGTCGATACGAATGTTCTCGACATTCAGTTAGGAGTTGTACGAGTGAACGGTGACCTCAAAGCTCCGTTTCTTTCAGTAGGGTATGCAAATAACGCTAACCTCCTAATCCAACAGAGCGAAGATAATTAAAAATTATAGTACTTCATTGGATATTATTTGGTACAAAGATGGAATGAACTCTATTGGGCAGGGTGAGAATGCTTATCAAGCTGTAGTCAGTGGAAAAAAGAGCCTTCAATATTCCTAATTTTCTACTCGAACAACTTAAGCATATAAAGATGGAAAAAAAAAATGGTCTTATAAATTTCATCAAGATGGAATCATATCACAAAATTTTGCCGTTTACACGAAACAATCCCAAATTAGATCATGTCATCCAAGAAAACTTCAAATGCGTCAGCCACTGCGTCATCATTTGCGCCATCAACTGCACCGCCTGTACCAGTGGATGACACGATGAGTAAGATCTTGTTCACTACTGGTAAGGATAATAAATACGGGGAGGTTACGGTTACCGACCATAAATCTCCCGGAAGAAC
>JAYUFM010000020.1:0-6610 GCA_043738715.1 bacterium
TCAAGTGTTCTACAATAGGGTTACAAATCAGGAGACAAAATCATTCGACCAGCGATGGTTTCAGTGTTTGAGGCAGGTGAAAAATAAAATAGATTAGTATTCGGGTCGCGTAGATCGCCTCATAATTGAATCGGCGATATGATTTTTACCAAAATCAGACATGCACGACAGAATATTAGCATCACTTGACACGTCGTGTATAATAATAAAACAATTTAATTTAATAATATAAATAAACTATGGCAAAAATAATCGGAATTGATTTAGGAACAACAAACTCAGCGGTTGCGATCATGGAGGCGGGGGATCCTCGCATTCTTGAAAATGCAGAGGGTGCTCGTACGACTCCTTCTATTGTTGCAATTTCAAAAACCAATGAACGATTGGTAGGTCTTTTGGCTAAACGACAGGCAGTTACTAATCCAAAAAATACTGTGCAAGGTATCAAGCGTTTTATCGGTCACAGTTTTGATGAGGCAGGTGTACAGGCAGACATGAAAACAATTGCGTATGAGGTTGGAAAGACTTCTACAAATGGCGTTCAGGTTAAAATTGGTGATAAATTCTATTCACCAGAAGAAGTGTCAGCAATGATCCTTACTAAATTAAAAAATGATGCAGAAGCCAAGATTGGTGAAAAAATCACTGAAGCGATCATTACAGTTCCTGCGTATTTCAACGACTCACAACGTCAGGCGACAAAAGATGCCGGAAGAATTGCAGGATTGGATGTAAAGAGAATCATCAATGAACCAACAGCGGCAGCACTTGCGTACGGTTTCAATAAAAAGAAAGACGAAAAGATCGCGATCTTTGATTTCGGAGGAGGAACTTTCGATATTTCAATTCTAGAGGTTGGTGATGATGTTGTAGAGGTTAAATCAACTGATGGTGACCACCGATTAGGAGGACGTGATATTGATTATAAGGTGTTGAATTGGATCGCAGATGAATTCAAAAAAGATAGTGGAATAGATGTTCGCGGTGATGCTCTTGCAATGCAACGATTAGATGAGGCAGCTGAAAAGGCCAAGATTGAATTGTCGACTGCAAATGAATCAGAAATTAATATCCCATTTATTACATCAGATGCTAATGGTCCTAAACACTTGGTAATGAAAATTACTCGTGCAAAATTGGAAGAACTGGCTGATGAATTTTTGACGCGTGCAATGCAAATTACAAAGCGTGCTCTTGAGGCTTCACCATTTAAAATTTCTGATATTAACGAAGTCGTATTGGTAGGAGGACAGACACGTATGCCAAAGATCCAGCAAATCGTAAAGGATTATTTCGGCAAAGAACCTAACAAATCAATTAACCCAGACGAAGTAGTAGCCTTAGGTGCTGCAATTCAGGGTGGAATCATTAGTGGTGATGTTAAAGACATTCTTCTCCTTGATGTTATTCCACTTTCTCTTGGTATTGAAACTATGGGAGGGGTAGGAACAAAATTGATTGAAAAGAATACGACTATTCCAACTTCTCGTTCGCAGGTTTTCTCAACGGCAGCTGATAATCAAACATCAGTTGAAATTCACATTTTCCAAGGAGAACGCGCCATGGCTCGGGATAACAAATCATTGGGCCGATTTATCTTAGATGGAATTCCACCAGCACCTCGTGGTATGCCTCAGGTAGAAGTGTCTTTTGATGTGGACGCAAACGGTATTCTAAATGTAAAGGCAAAAGATAAGGCTTCAAACAAAGAACAGTCTATTCGCATCGAGGCAAGTTCAGGTCTGTCAAAAGACGATATTGAACGAATGAAAAAAGACGCTGAAATAAATGATGCTGAGGACAAAAAGAAAAAAGACGAAGTCGAGACTAGAAATATTGCAGAACAATTAATTTATACGGCAGAAAAAGCAGTTAAAGATAACAAAGATAAAGTATCTGCGGAAATCATAACAGGTGTAGAGGCTAAAATTGCTGATGCGAAAAAGGCCAAAGAGGGAACTGATATGGCTGCATTAAAAACAGCAACAGAAGTATTATCTACTGAACTATCAAAAATAGGTGAGGCAATGTCAAAAAATGGCCAAACGGCTGGTGGCACTGAGGCTCCGAAAACTGATGATACAGCGGGTGGCGATGGAAAGGTTCATGACGCAGAAGCAAAATAATCGGGACAAGACAATTAAGCTTAAATAACTAAAAGTAAACAAGAAAAAGCCGTCGCTGGATACGACGGCTTTTTACTTTCTTTTTCGGTTTTTTTTGATTCCAGTAACCGATTTTTTCGACTGTCTCTTCCCTGGGGGAACGAGCTTCTTCTTTTTACGACGTACTTTTTTCACCCTTGTGTTGCCACGATAGCACCATCCGCACATTCCTTTCGCGGCAATCCATAGGTTTCTCTCTCTGCATTTTACGCAGGTGCCCCTGTTTTCTTTCTGGCAACAGCTCTTGCAGACGCGATTTCCTTTTTTGCTTCGGCCAAAAAAAATCGAAAAATTTCTGCACCGCGGACACCTTGTTTCCTTGGTTTCGGCGCGAATTTTGTCCGCATAACAGCGTGAGCATATCGGAGCACCCTCTGTTTTTCCAGCGACGATGAATTTGAGCCTTTTGCACCCTGAACAACGCATGCGATTGGACCGGTCTTGATACCTTTCGCGGGCGACACACCTCATGCAAACAGGTTTACCGTCTTCCATTCTGCCAACTTGTAGTAGCAGTCCGCAAGATTCTCGAGAGCATATTCGGAAGAGGCTTTTGTCACGGTACCTTTGCCTATTTGTACAAGGCTGACACAGTGGACCCTTGTCCACACCATTGTGAGAGACAATATATGCCACACTTGGGCATCCCGAGCATTGACGCCAAAATCTGCGATCTGATTTGTAGAGAGCTTTGCCCTTTAGAGGAGGGGTTTCGTTTACAGGGTGGCTAAGTAGATTAACCAACCCAGTTCGACCTGAATTTTCCATGGTCTTTTCCTTTCTGGTTGATTTTTTGGTTACAATCCACTGACACTTGTCATCCGAATAAAACTATACAATAAAAATAGTAAAAAGCAAATAATACAATTTATTTTATACATAGATAATGATTATAACTAGCCACCAAAAGTCATTTGCGGTACAATAGCGCTTACTATACTTTGAGCAAGTCTATCTATAGACTAACTATAAAATCTCAATAAAAACTCAACAAAAATGTCTAAAAGCTTCTATTTAACAACAACCTTGCCATATGTAAATGCAAAACCTCACGCAGGTCATGCTTTGGAATTTGTCCGAGCAGACTGTGTTGTTCGTTATAAACGTTCACTTGGATATGATGTATTTTTTAACACAGGTACCGATGAACACGGCCAGAAATTATTTGATTCAGCGGAAAAAGCCGGTATTCCGGTTCAACAATATGTTGATGAAAATTCAGAAAACTTTAAAAAATTGTTAACCAGTCTCGGGGTAAATCCAGATCATTATTTTAGTCGAACGACAGATGCAAAACACGTTAAGGGTGCACAAGATTTCTGGAAAATAGTTGCAGACAAGGGTTATATTTATAAAGCACGATACCAAACTAAATATTGTGTTGGATGCGAACTTGAAAAAACTGATTCAGAATTGGTAAATGGTCATTGTCCCGATCATCCAAACCTAGAAATACAAACTGTCGACGAAGAGAATTATTTTTTCAAATTTTCCGCCTTTCAGCAAAAACTTTTAGATTTGTACAATGAAAAACCTGATTTTGTTATTCCAGAAGGAAGAATGAAGGAAATCAAAAGTCTTGTTTCGCGGGGATTAAAAGATTTTTCAATTTCGCGTCTTAAAACTAAAATGTCATGGGGCGTTCCAGTTCCAAATGATCCTGAACACGTTATGTATGTTTGGTTTGATGCATTGGTAAATTATATTACTGCTCTTGATTGGCCTACTGATTTAGAAAAGTTTAATAAATACTGGAAAGATGGAACTCCTACACAATATTGTGGTCAGGATAATTTAAAACAACAATCTGCAATGTGGCAGGCAATGTTGATGGCGGCTGATTTACCAGTTTCAGATAAAATAATTGTAAATGGGTTCGTCATGGGTGAGGGTGGAATTAAAATGTCAAAATCATTAGGTAATGTAATTGATCCATTGGAATTGATAGAAAAATATGGAACAGATGCACTGCGATATTACGTGCTTCGTCACATTCATCCTTGGGACGGTTCTCCAATGTCTAATGATTTATTTGCCAAGGCTTATGAAAGTCATCTCGTGAACGGATTGGGGAATTTAACTTCACGTCTTATGACTATGTCTGAAAAATACTTGAACGGTCCGGTTGATGTTTCAAAAATTGAAAATGGCGAGGGTTGGGAGGCAATGTCTAAAGATTGGCACGAAAAAATGGATACATATCGTATGGATTTGGCTTGTGAGATTATCTGGGGAGAAGTTGGTGCATTGGATGTTGCTATCTCTGAAACTGAACCATTTAAATTGATCAAAGTAGACGAGAATAAGGCCAAGGAATTGTTGACAGAATATGTATCAAGGTTGTATAAAATCGCTATTATGTTACAGGTCCTCTTGCCAACTACAAGTTTAAAGATAATGGAATGTGTAAAAGCAAATAAAAAACCTTCATCTCCATTGTTTCCAAAATTGGCCTAGAGAAAAATTCAGAAAGTTGCATTAAACGTAGATATAAATAAAATACACCTAAACAACAAATATGGCCAAAGACTATTATAAAATCCTAGGGGTATCAAAAGACGCTTCACAAGACGAAATTAAAAAAGCGTTTCGTAAATTGGCGCATCAACATCATCCTGATAAAAGCGGTGGAGACGCAGCTAAATTTAAAGAGGCAAGTGAAGCCTATTCAGTATTGTCTGATGAATCTAAGCGTGCTCACTATGATCAATTTGGTAGTGCAGGGCCCCAACATGGTGGTCCAGGAGGGTTCGGTGGACAAGGAGGTGCAGGATTTGGCGGTTTTGATTTTAGCGGTTTCCAAGGAGGTTTTGGAGGAGGAGAGGGGGAATTTGGTTTTGATTTAGGTGATATTTTTGGTGGAATGTTTGGAGGAGGTCGTGGTGGTGGACGTTCCCGCGCAAGACGTGGAGAAGATATAGTAGTCGATGTTGAAATTACCTTTAAAGACTCTGTATATGGAGTCGATAAAAAAATTCTTGTTCACAAAAATTCTGCTTGCAGTCATTGTAAAGGTGGTGGAAATGAACCAGGAACAGATTTTAAAACTTGTGATAACTGTAAAGGAAAGGGTCAAATCAAAGATGTACGCCAATCAATTTTTGGATCCATCGCAGTAAATCGTCAATGTGAAGTCTGTCTTGGTGCTGGAAAAATTCCAAAAGAAAAATGTAAACAGTGTAAAGGTTCAGGAATTGAACACAAAAAAGAAGAATTAAATGTTCGTATTCCATCAGGAGTAGAAGAAGGTGAATCTGTTCGATTGGTAGGCGCTGGTGAGGCAATTTCTGGTGGGACAGCAGGAGATTTATTTATTCGTATTCATGTTAGTAAAAATAATAATTTTAGAAAGGAAGGGAATAATATTGCTGTTGATTTAAAAATAAAAATCAGTGAGGCCGTTCTCGGGGCCGACAAAGAAATCGAAACAGTTGACGGCCCCGTCACCGTCACCGTTCCGTCCGGTGTTAATCATGGTGAAATTTTGCGTGTGAAAAACCGTGGATTTTTATTGGGATCTGGACCAAAAAGAGGAGATCTGATGTTGAAAATCTTTATTGAAATTCCACAAAAGATTTCAAAAACTGCAAAGGGATTGCTCGAGGACTTAAAAAAGGAAGGACTATAAAATTGCACTGTAAATAATACTGTAAAATAGACTTATAAATAAAATTTGCACAACACATTTGCAAAATATTTATTTATACACAATTATTTTTTTAGTTACATTTTTATATTTAACACTGTGATATAATTTTCCACATGCCAGATCTCTCACATATCATTCCACAGAATTTAACTTTAGGAATTGTAATTCTTGTCATGACTCTCCTTGCGTTTTATAGGGGACGCAAAATACTGTACTGTCTTCTTATTGCTTTTTTTCCTGCAGTAATGCTCTACCAGGCGTTTATGCACTGGGCCATCTTTGTTTCATCTCTACCAAAAGGTTTTTTCGAAGATGCATTTATAAATCGTCTTGGTTTGTATATCGTCATATACATTTTCATGTTTTATGTTGTACAAAAAATTATTGCATACGAAATTGACCGTCATGGAATTCACAAAGTGTTAGATTCAGTTTTTTTAGCTTTAGGTTTAGTATCAGAATCCATTGTTTTAATTTTTCAAACGCTATCACTGCCGGATTATTACCATCTATCGACTCCCATTGAAGGTTTTCTCAGTTCAGGGTCAGGGACTGTGATTATGTTGATACTCGCAGTCTTTTCTCTGCTGTATTCATCGAGGGCTTGACCAAGTTAAATTTGCGTTATCTGATAAAGTGTGTTATTATTTAAAAACCTACTTATCTTTTTGATAGAGACAAAAACAAAATGAACCAAAACATTGAGAATACAATAAAGAACCCAGCCGATGTCCTTAAAATTAATAGTCAGAGTGAAAGTGTCCCTGGAAAATTCACTTTACTGTATAGAAAGTAT
>JAYUFM010000021.1:0-6589 GCA_043738715.1 bacterium
CACTGGCATTATAATGAAAGAGTTCTATATCCGAAGGACTTGTGACCCATAAGCCATTTTCATCTGCATATAAATCATTAACTATTGAGCTTGTGTTATAAGAATTAGTATATGACAAATTATTACCATCAAAATTAGCCTGAAAAACTTCACCTAAATCAGATTTTTGACTTCCTAAAAAGATTTGTCCCAAGTCATTTGAAGATATACTGCTGATAATAGGATTCTTTTTAGAATTCGAAGAAAGGCTTCCGGGTATTTTCAAGCTGTATAAAAGAGTTGGATTGTTTATGTTAGAAATATCAACAATTTGAAACTGTCCATTAACACTTGTATTGGCTAGATATAAATAGTGACCCTGCAATACAAGCCCTGCCAATCCAGGTCCTGTGTTTAGTGAGGATATAAATTTTAAGACCCTATTAAGAGTAGTACTTGTGTCCAAGATAACTACATCGGGGTCGCTAGAGGTCGCAGAGTTTAAACCTAAAATTAAATTGTTTTGCAAAATTTGTAACGATGTGACATTGCCGTGGTTTGGTAATTGAAAATTTTCATATGTTGGAATAATGGGAGTTATATTTATATTTTTAATTTGTGGCAATTTGCAAAAACGCTTCCCTACAATGTCATTTGAAAAGTAATATAAAGATTCACTTGGGTATACTCCAGAATTCCTAATCTCATTTGAGATAAAAAATTGAATTCCCTTTTCTAGTGGAAAAGTACTGGTGCCAATCTCTATATCAATAAGATTTGAGAAAACTGATTGGATATTCCAAATCTTACCGATTTTAATATTTTTATAACTATCAATTAATATTGATGAAATAATCGTAGCTAAACCTAAAAAAAGAATAATCTCTATCAAACTAAAACCGATATTTCTTTTTTCGTGGATATTTATCATTACATTGCTAAAAATTTGAAATACTAAAATAGCCAAATTTATTCATCTTAATCGTATAAATTAATCCTGTTTCCCTTTGCAAAAAATTCATAATTACTGGATTCATAAAACCCAAAGACAGATGAAATGGATTCGGTGATTTTACCAGTACAACTTGATCTTCAGACCCAGTGCAACTTAATTTTTCTAATTTTGTTTCATCTATCATTTCTCCAGATAAATTATTTATTAACGTCAAACTTGCTAAACCAAGCACATTTTTACAATACAAGTTGACATCACCCCCTACCAAAGTCCTATATTTTATTTGATTTAAAATACTTTCTATTTGTGAAAAATCTTTACTGAGATAGTTTTTAGGTGAAAATGCACCATTAAGACTACTTAGTAAGCTAATGCAAAAATACATACTTGTAGTGAAAAGACCAACGACTAAAACAATCTCAATTAATGTGAAAGCAAGTATTGTAGATTGTGTCTTATTAAAAATTCGCATTCTGAACTGCTCCATATATTGGACTAATTATTGAAACGGCAAACAAACCTATTATTCCACCCACCAATAACATCATTAGCGGTTCTGACCAGCGTTTAATTTGAATACTATATTCATCAATAACCCTAAGGTTTTCAAGGTAAAAACGATAAAACTGTACCTCTAACCTGCCAGACTGGCTGGCTATATCAATACTATGTGACCAATTAGGAAATAGATTTCCTGAAGACGAAATTGCATCCGAAATGCTTTTACCACTTTGTACATCTGCCGAAATTTTTACACAGGATTCTTTGTACTTTTTTGAACCTAAAAATCTACCTACTAAATTAATGGACTCATGAAATGAATATCCCGATTTCAGATATTTTGAAGTGCACACAGCAATTATAGATGTGTAATAGTAAATATAAATATTTTTAAACCCCCAAATTTTTAACAAAAAGCTCTCAGCTAGATCAGTAAATTTATTTGATTTTTTAATTAAATAAATTATACAAACTAGGCTGGAGCAAATTATAGCAAGCAAATATAAACCAAAATTATTTAAAACATTTGAGATAAAAATAAATAGTTTTGTCGTAGTAGGCAGATTTACATGTAAATCCCTAAATATTGGTAGTAATTTTGGCATAATAAACATCATAATTAAAACAATCATAGATAGTGCCACGCTTAAAATAAATGCAGGATAAGCCAATGCCCCTTTGAATGAACTTTTTAATTTGAAAATTTGTTTGTCAGTGTCTAGTGCACTTTTGATCATTTCATTCAAGTTTCCACAACTCTCCCCAATTTTAATAAATGCCATTGTTAAATGAGGAATTTTATTTAAAAATACTAAATTCAAAGATTCTGAAAAAGTTAGTCCTCGATTCAGATTTTCTTGAATTTCAAGAATCACGTTGTTTTTGTATTTGGATTTATTTTGAAGTACACACAAACAATCCGAAATTGCCATGCCAGAATCCATTAAAAAAGAGAGATTCTCTAAAATATTATTAATTTGTTTATATGTATTAAGCTTCATTAAAATATGTAGAATTTATAAATACTTTACGTTCTGCACTTAACCATGCAGAAGATTTACAATTAACTGCCTTTTTTGATCATCTTCTTTAGTTCTAGCATTGATCTAGAATTTGATAATGTTGCAAAACCTTCTTTATCTAGATGATTTTTGGATTTCTCATGAATATATTTATAAAAATCTATATAGGTAAAATCTACAAATATATTCTCATTTACTGACAACGAATACATCATTTTCTGGTGAATTGACAATGCTAGTGTTTGGGTAATTAAAAATTCATCTATTCCTAAATTCATTAATCGATAAATGACATCTACTGAATCCCTTGCGTGGATGCCTGCAATGATCAAATGCCCCGTGAGACTTGCCTCTATAGCGATTTCGGCTGTTTCTTTGTCTCTGATTTCGCCAATCACAATAACATCTGGATCCTGTCTAAGGGCCATTCTAAGGGCATCAGCATATGAGAAACCACTGACTGGTTTAATTGGGATTTGTCGAACATTTGTTATGTTCTTTTCAACAGGATCCTCTAGGGAAATAATGACAGCGGATTCAGGTTTTAAAAAATTAATAATGGAATACATTGTTGTAGTTTTTCCTGAACCTGTTGAACCAGATATTAATATCAATGAATTTTCTAGAGCAGTATATTTTTTTATTAAGTCTGACAGTTTTGTATTCACTCCAATATTGTCTAAGTTTTTAGATCCATCAAATTTTTGATCCAGAATACGCAAAACGAGTGCCTCTCCGTACACAGTGGGACTAATTGAGACTCTCACAAAGACTTTTATATCCATGCGATTTTTATATGGATAATGAACAAAAGAACCGTCTTGTCCGCGGTCATGGATATCAATGCGAAGGTTTGCTCTTGATTTTATCACCCCTAATATTCCTAAATATAGAAAGTGTTCAGAGTATGCATAGTAAAACATGTTTCCGTTAATTCTTAATTTTATGTACGAAAAATGTTCAGTTACATCAATATGTATATCACTTACATTATTTTGAAAGCTGTAGATAATCAACTCATTCAAGCAATGAACTGGGCCATTCGACACTTCCCCATTTAAACTAGACGAGAGTTTCCAAATAACACTATTCATACCGCAGAATTTTATAGACCATGTCTTAATAAAAAATTAAGTTTGTTTAAAGTATTTAGAATAATTTGTAATACTAATAATTAATATTACAAACAGATTTAAACAGTTTGTTAGTTCTATATAATTACGCTACAATAATGACAATGAAAGTCGCTAAAATTTCGACCGAGAGCTATAAAGGTGTTAGAGATTTCTTTCCAGAGGAAGAAGCTGTTCAACAGTACATTTTTGAAACTTGGAAAAAAGTTGCAGAGAAATTTGGGTACAATAGATACAACGCATCAATACTTGAACCAAGCGAATTATATCAAGCAAAGTCAGGTGAAGAGCTAGTTAACGAACAGACATATTCATTTACTGATCGTGGTGGTCGTGAGGTGACCTTGAGACCTGAAATGACTCCAACAGTTGCCAGAATGATTGCTGGAAAGAAAAGAGAATTGGGTTTTCCCGCTCGGTGGTATTCAATTCCAAACCTTTTTAGATATGAAAGACCACAGCGTGGCAGACTGCGTGAACACTGGCAGTTGAATGTTGATGTTTTTGGAATCAGTTCAATAGAGGCAGATATTGAGGTTATTTGTGTCGCCGACGCTCTTTTAAAGGAATTCGGCGCGTTGGCTAGTGATTTCACAATCAAAGTAAGCAGCCGAAAACTATTGAATGCCGTATTTGCAAACTGGTATGAATTTAATGACGACCAGTCAATGCGGATGCAAAAATTGATTGATAAAAAATCAAAGATGACGAATGAGGATTTTGATATTGAGGCAGAAAAAATTGTAGGTAAAGCCTTCAAATTTTTAAATTTAGGATCAAAAAGTGACGAATACGAAGAAGCAATGTCTATTCCAATAATTCGTTCTGCCAAAGATGAATTAGATAATGTATTAGAGACACTGAAAAATAGAGGCATCAAAAATGTTATTTATGATGAGACACTTATCCGTGGTTTTGATTACTATACAGGTATTATATTTGAAGTTTTCGACACAAACACTAAAAATAACCGGTCCATTTTCGGTGGAGGGAGATATGATGAATTAATGAATATTTTTGAAATTGAAAAAGTACCAGCAGTAGGTTTTGGTATTGGAGACGTTACTATGCGCGATTTTCTGGAAATCAGAGGCCTCCTTCCTAAATACATTTCGACAACTGACATTATGATTTGTGTAATGGACAGCGAATTCAATGATTCTGCAGTTATTATTGCAGATGATTTAAGAAAAAATGGAATAAATGTTGCCACAAATTTTTCTGAAAAGAAAATTGGGGATCAAATAAAATCTGCCGATAAACAATCAGTTCCTTATATTACAGTAATTGGCCCAGTTGAGGCGCAGGGAAAAGTTTTTAATGTTAAAAGACTTGCGGATGGAAAGGAAATCACTGTCTCAATCGGTGAGGCTTCAAAAGTGAAAGAGTTTATTAAATCTTCTTTAAAATAAAATGAATTCAAGCGATCAAAACAATAATATTCATCATCACGTTTTTTCACGCAATGTGGTTCTAGGTGTGATTGGAACCTTAATTCTTTTTGCTGGGGCTGTAGCAGCAAGTGAGTACAGAAATAGACAGGTCGTTTCAACTTATGATGCTAGATTACTAGAAGTTGCGTCTACTACAACTAGCTACCTTTACAGATTAACTGACGCTGAAAATAAAATCAAAGAATACAGCTCTAGAATTGCAGGTCTTGAGGCAGTGGTTGTCAGTGAACAAAGCAAAAATGCTGATTTAACTGAAAAAATAACTCAAGTGAACAGCACAGTTGGAACACTTGATCGAATCAGTAAAACTGATCCACAATTACTTCAAAAATATTCGAAAGTTTATTTCTTGAATGAAAACTATATACCAGCTAAACTTTCATATATAAACACTGAATACGTTATTAACCCCGACAGAGCCCTCCAACTGCACACAGACGTTCTACCCTACTTACAAAAATTGATGGAGCAGTCGAAATCAGATGGTATGAATTTAAAAGTCCTATCTGCATATAGATCATTTGGTGAACAGGCCCAATTAAAATCAAGCTATAAAATTAGATACGGCACTACTGCTGCTAACTCTTTCTCGGCAGATCAAGGCTATTCAGAACACCAATTAGGTACGACATTAGACTTTACAACTGTAAAAAATGGAGACATCTTGGACAGGTTCTCGACCTCACCTGAAGACAAATGGATGTTAGATAATGCATATAAATTCGGATTTATATTGTCATATCCACCTAACAATAAATTTTACCAATCTGAACCATGGCACTGGAGATTTGTAGGAGTTGAATTGGCGACAAAACTTCACAATGATGGAAAATATTTCTACGATCTGGATCAAAGAGAGATAAATAATTACCTAGTATCTATTTTTGGATAAATAATATGCGAAAGATATTCCTAGATATTGAAACCCGAAACACTTTTCAAGAAGTTGGCAAAGCAGACCCTGTAATGTTGGACATTTCTGTTGTTTGCATTTATGACAGCGAAACAGAACAATATTCAAGCTACCTCCAAGAAGACCTTCCAAAATTATGGCCTGTGATCGAAAAAGCTGACATGATTATTACATTCAATGGAGACCATTTCGACATTCCCCTATTAAATAAATACTATAATGGTGACCTGACAAAAATTAAAAGTTTGGACATTTTAAAAGAAATCAAGAACAAGCTTGGACACCGTGTCGGCCTTGCTTTGGTCGCACAAGGAACTCTTGGCACATCAAAAAGCGGTCATGGCCTCGAGGCTATTGAATGGTGGAAAAAAGGTGAATTAGACAAAATTATAAAATATTGTATAGATGATGTAAAAATTACAAAAGATATCTATGATTTTGCAATGAAATATAAGAAACTCAAGTTCAAAGACGGACTAGAGATTCGAGAAATCCCCTTAAATACAACAGATTGGGAGAAAAAAAGTGAAGTAAAGATGACATTTAGCCTACCTTTCTAGTTGAATTTTATTTCAAAGTGAAAAATACAAGTTCCGATCTTATTAACTTTTCAAATTATTCGTGACTGTGGT
>JAYUFM010000022.1:0-2352 GCA_043738715.1 bacterium
GAAAAAATATTCACATCCTTGAAATTGGACACGAACTTCTCTCTTGCTTGAGGGTCAAATAAAATTTTATAAATGATGTGATTATCTTTGGTTATTATATTAAATATGTAATTTGTGACCACTTCGTTTATATCTAGGCAGACTACATTTTTTTTATCTAATGCATCAGAGAGTAATAACAGGTTAGCCTGCATAGCCCACTTGGTATATGAATTTTCTTTCAGTGAAGATATATTAAAGTATTTTTTCAACTCGGGTGTGAGTAAACTTATCACTTCTCTTGTTTTTATCGTCAGCTCACTTCTATATACCAAATCATCCTGTATCTTTGATGGAATTAGGCTTAACTTTTTTTCATTTGCTTCAAAAATATCAATAAATTTATCCGCCATGTCCAAATCATCTAACAATAATTGACTTACTGGATTATCTTGATGAAAAACTAAATGCCCAGGTAAAAAGTCGCTACTGAAAGGTACCCCGCTATACATTCCGATTAAATAAAAATCTTCAGGACTAATTCCTAATGTCGATTGCCATTGCTGACAAAGCATTCTTGGACCAAAAGAAGGCGTGGTGTGTGGTCCGGTTTGTAACACCCTATGAGTTTTGAGACTATTCATAATCCCATCTATTTTAGAAGCATCGTAGTCCAATCTAGAAAGCTCTGTGCGAAAAGCTTTTTCTAGAGCCGGTTCAAATGTAGCAGTAGGTATGTATGAGTGAATTGATTTAGAATACTCGAGCACCGACAATTTGTATATTTTACCGATTTCCTCGGCAATTTCGTATCGGCCTAACCTCTTTAAATCTTCAATAAGTTTTCTTATTTTTTTATCCATAAAACATAACTATACACCATGAGACATTTATGCAAACAAAAACTCCCAACATATTATGTGTCGGGAGTTTTTGTTTTTTTCTTTAACTATTTCTTCGCTTCAACAATCGCCTTTTCAACGTTTGGAGGAACAACATCGTAGTGATGGAATTCCATAGTCATTGATCCTCGTCCTTGTGTCATTGATCGAATATCAGTTGTGTAACCGAACATTTCTGATAGAGGCACCATTGCGTCAATCACTTTGTTTAGTCCTCTGTCTGACATACCTTCAATCTGACCTCGCTTTGCTGATAATGATCCAGTAACGTCACCCATAAATTGTTCTGGCATTACACATTCAACTTTCATAATAGGTTCCAAGATAACCGCCTTCGCTTGTTTTGCACCTTTTTGGAATGCCATTGAAGCCGCAATCTTGTATGCAATTTCAGATGAGTCAACATCGTGATACGAACCGAATAATAATTCACAAGAAACATCTGTCATTGGGAAACCAGCAACCACACCTCTCTGCATTGCTTCGATAATTCCTTTTTCTACTGCAGGAATAAATTCAACTGGAATAACTCCTCCCTTGATTGAATCGATAAATTCAAATCCTTCTGATCGATGAACGTTCTTAGGCATTTTTTTATCTGCTGGCCATGGTTCCAATTTCTTTAGCTTGATTCTTACGTGACCATATTGACCCTTACCTCCAGACTGCTTAACATATTTTTCTTCTACTTCAGCTTCACCAATAATTGTTTCTCGGTAGGCTACCTGTGGCTTACCAACGTTTGCTTCAACAGAAAATTCACGCTTCATACGATCGATCATAATTTCAAGGTGAAGTTCTCCCATACCTGAAATAATCGTTTCTCCAGTTTCTGTGTTTGAAGAAATTCGGAAAGTTGGATCTTCATCTCCAAGTTTCTTAAGAGCAATACCCATTTTTTCCTGATCTGCTTTTGTCTTTGGTTCGATTCTAAGAGACACTACTGGATCGGCAAATTTAATTGGGTTCAAGATAATTGGATGAGCTTCGTCACAGAAAGTGTGTGAAGTTTTTGCCTCTTTCAAACCTACTGCAGCTGCGATTTCTCCAGCGTAAACCTTCTTTACTTCTTCTCGCTTGTTCGCTTGTAATCGTACGATTCGTCCCAATCGTTCTTTGTTTCCAGTTGTAGAGTTATACAAGTATGAACCTGCTTCTACTGTTCCTGAGTACACACGGAAGAAAGTAAGCTGACCTACGAATGGATCGTTTTGCAATTTGAATGCAAGAGCAGAGAAAGGTTCTTCGTCTGATGCATGTCTCAAAATTTCTTCATTTGTATTTGGATCAAGTCCGATAACTGGTGGCACATCAAGAGGCGATGGCAAGTAATCAACAACGGCATCCAAAATTAATTGAGTACCTTTGTTTTTTAATGCAGAACCTGTAAACACTGGGTAAATTTTACCGGCAATAACACCCTTTCTTAATGTTTTCTTTAGATCATCTATAGAAAAATCTGTTTTTCCTT
>JAYUFM010000023.1:0-2330 GCA_043738715.1 bacterium
AGGTAAAATACTGATATGGTGTGATAACTGTGGTAGTCATAAAACATCGAGTGTGACTGAAGTAATCAACGAAATTGGTGCAGATGTTTGTTTCTAACCGAAAAATATGACAGGTGAATTACAGGTCCTAGATCTTGTTGTCAATGACCCTCTGAGGGCACACATTCGAACAATCCGAGCTAATAGATTATATAAAATTTTTCAAGAATACAAAATTAATAGAACAAACAAGACAATATCACCAGTTCAGAAATTTGAACCACCAAAGCCAACAATGATAGAAGGAATAAAAGATTTAATACTGCTTTTCAAAGAGCAATTCACAGAAATTAAATTTAGAGATTGTATAAACCGCACATTCATTAAGACTGGAACATTGCCTGTTAATTTTGATGACAAAAGTGAAGTTAAGTTTGTCGTATATAAGAAGGAATCGCTATGTGGAACTATGCGGATTATTCCAGAGGGCGCTTTAAATCTTGACAGCGATGAGGAAATTGATGTTAAAAATTGCGATGATGACGTAGAATTAAATGATTTAGAATCATTAGAAAAGGCCGTTATCAACTACTACATAGATAGTCATGAGACCGTTTCTGAAGAATATGATTCTGATGAAAGTGATTGCGATTCTATTTAAGGAGATGAAGAACTATTACTATGTTATTGTCGCATGAGATGTCACTGACATATACAATGCACTTTGTTATTCGATATCATTTTGATACCATTATTTCATAATTAATATCTCATAATTATAATCAACATAAACTTTAAGTATAATTGATCATATTGTATTCAGCTTACTGTCATTATATTCCATTTGATTTCATTTGATTTGATCTCATTTCGTTTCATTTTATAATTAATATTTTTTTACTTCAATTATTGTTAATTTCCCTTATTTCGGTTTATCTTATTTCATTTCGCTTCAATTAATTTCATTTTATTTTATTCATTTTATAGTACCCCATTAAAGTCTCCATATGCTTGTCACCTTTAAAGATATGGCGATTGATAAAATTTAATTATGAACAACAAAAAGAAGGTTTATTTGAAAAGAAAATTGAGTAATATTGTATCACAGCTTGATTGTTCGGAGGGGGTTCAATCCTTTAGTATTCAAAATATCGTACATTTTGTCAGTAAAGATGTCACTGTTGATGGAGAAGACAATAATGTTGACGAAGTATCCATCAGCTTTATGATGCGAATCTTCTTCTATTATGCATTCAAATCGAAAACCTAAATTATACGCATTGCATTCTGTAAGACAAGCATCATCAAAATCCATCAAGCTAGCAAGCACTAAGGCAACTTCACGACTAACATTTCCAATCCTTTCTCCAAGTACATAAGTACTGGGAGGTGACGGGAGACTGTCGGCAGGCGCCAAAATTTGAATGCAGTTTGCATCTGCCACGTAAGATAAATAACTGAACGTCAGATCTAGCATGCATCAATGTCCTCAACTGATTCAGGTTTCATCTAGAGGAGAATTAATGAGAATGAGTTTGCACAACTAACCATGCGCATTTAACGGATCTCTACGAACGCTACAAATAGTCCCTTTTTAGACCTTCAATCCTTTCCTCAGAGCGAATGCACCCTTGCAACGGCATCTCATCTCCAGAACAGGACGCATCACTTCACAATGTCTCGGTGGAATAGTCCTTGATAAAAAGTGGTGTTTTAAATCAGATACTGGATTAGAAGTACACTGAAGAGGCTCTCATGAATTTGCTGATCATGGTTTGCGGAGGAAGTTAGTTTGCAAGCTATGAGAAATTCAAAATCGAGTTGTGACGTCATGCGCTCACCAGTAAATATCAGAAGCAATTTTAGATTAGAGAGTCTGCGAAAAATGGAGGGCTGAATTGGCGTTGCTGTCTCCGCAACTCAAGAAACAGGCCTCCGATCGGTGACTTCTAGCGTGAGTTGTGGTATGTGGAGTAGACGTGCTGGTACATCATCGATAACATTCATAAGATGAGGATTACCCTTTTATTTACCCCACACCATACAAACGAAAACAAAACAAAGGGCACTCGACGGTATTGTTGGAGGCGAAGCTCACGATCCCAGTACCCACAATAAACAAAACGGAATTTGAGTGGGACCACCAGGGCTGAGTAAACAGATATTGTTCGGTACAATATATTGCAATATACTGACAATATATTGTTGACAGGTACTGTATTGTTTCTGTTTTCACACATAGCTCAATATCCGATATACTGTACCTATTGTAACAATATATTGTAACAATATATTGTAATGTTACAATATGTTGTACTTCAAGGGTTGTTTCAATATATTGTATCAACACA
>JAYUFM010000024.1:0-2310 GCA_043738715.1 bacterium
GGAACCTTTTTTAATTACATTGAGAGAAATTTAGCATGGATAAAAATATTGTAGCTGAATATCTCAGCAGGGAGCGACAGGAAAAACTGTTCTATAATGTTTTAATAAAAACCAAAACAAGTTCTTATTACTTAATAGCGACTTCGGAAGATGAGATTTCTAAAATTGTTGATTCTTACCAACGTGCAATAGAAGGTGGGGTTATGGTTAATAGTCAAAGAGTCTTCTTAAGAGATATTCTGATTTATAAAATATTTGACTTGTCAAAAACCGACCATGATATAAGAGGAGAGATTATTGATTACGTTAAAAAGGTTTGCAAATCACTCTTCCAAAGTAGAATGAGTGAGGAAGTGTTCGACTACGTTGGTAAGGATGTAACTGAAATATTTCCATTGGGTGAATGGGGAGAGAAGTCTGTTGTTGCTATAACTATGCCGGCAAAAGGCAATTATATAAATGAAACACGGATCGGTGAATTAAGACTATTGGGTAAATCAAAGTTTGATTTGACCAAATTAATAAGAATGTGTGAGGAAGTTAATTCATGCAATCTTGATGATAGCTGGTTTGCTGTTGGTGCTTTGGTTAGATCGATTGTTGACCATGTACCTCCTATTTTTGAATGCAAGTCTTTTGCCGAAGTGGCAAATAATTACAGTTCCCCAGGAAAGGCAAAAAGTTTTAAGGATTCAATGGATCATTTGGATAAATCAATGCGAAAGATTACAGACTCATTTCTTCATTCACACATAACTTCATCAGAGACACTTCCTAATGAAAACCAAGTCGATTGCAAAAGAGATTTGGATGTATTGCTGGGAGAAATAGTTAGAATTTTAAAATAAAATAAAATGATTGGTAAAATTACAAAGGTTCCTCTTAGGGAAATTTGGAAACACGAAGCACAGGATTTCACAACCTGGCTTCAAAGAAATATTGATGTGCTAAATTCAGTGCTCGACTTCCAGCTCTCTAATCCTGAGCGAGAGCAAACAACAGGAAATTTCAACGTTGATTTGGTTGCTGAAGATGAAAATGGCAATCCAGTGGTTATAGAGAATCAGCTTGAAAAAAGTAATCATGATCACCTTGGAAAGGTGATAACCTATCTGGCGTCTGTTGGTGCTGGTAAAGCCATTTGGATTGTTTCTGATCCCAGACAGGAGCATGTTAAAGCCATGTCATGGCTTAATGAATCTACGGCTGCTGAATTTTATTTATTAAAAGTTGAAGGGATAAAAATTGGGGAGTCACAGCCGGCACCCCTATTTACTTTAATTGTTGGTCCAAGTGAAGAAGTAAAAGAAGCCGGAGGAACAAAAAAAGAGTTCGCAGAAAGGCACCATCTAAGGAAAGAATTTTGGAATTATTTGTTGGAACGGGCAAAGGAAAAAACAAAATTACACGCTAATATTTCCCCTGGCATTTACAGTTGGGTAGGAACCGGTGCTGGAATCGGTGGAGTTTCTTTTAATTATGTAATCGGAAAAAATGATTCTAAAGTTGAACTTTATATCGATAAAGATAAAGAAGTAGGTGGGGACGGAAATAAACAACTATTCGATAAAATTAAATCTCAAAAAGAACAGATAGAAAAGGCCTTTGGAGGAGACCTCTCCTGGGAACGGTTGGACAATAAACGTGCAAGTAGAATAGCTAAACATTTTAATAACGGGGGATATCGTGACAAAGAAAAATGGGATTCGATTTCCGATGCTATGATTGATTCGATGATTAAGCTGGAAAAAATACTCAGCCCTATTTTAATGAAAATCAAAAATTAAAGCATATACCTTATACTATAGAATATCTCAAAAAAATAAAGAGCTTAATCTGTCAGGGCATGATTCGCAAATTAATTTTATTTATGTTGTGCTGTCTGATTACTTTATGCAGTCAGGCAACATCTCATGGTTCCCGTTCGAACAGCAGTTCTGGTAGTCACCACAGCAGTGGTTCGCATTCATCTTCCCCAAGACATTATTCATCAGGAGGCTCACATTCGTCATCACATCATTCATCGTCCCGCGTTTCCACCAGAGGTCATTCCGGTTATTCCCATTCTTCCGGTCGCGCATCAACAGGCAGTCATCGAACGTTGTACTCCTCGTATCATTCCACATCAACGCACCGGAAAACTTATTCGACAGGCGCAACCAGGAATTCGCACGGCAAGATCAAGCGCAGCAGCCAAGCCAGGCACGACTTTATGAAGCAAACTGGTTACCCACATGGTCGCAAAGGTTACGTCATTGACCATATCATACCGCTGAAAAAAGGTGGATGTGACTGTCCGTCCAACATGCA
>JAYUFM010000025.1:0-2296 GCA_043738715.1 bacterium
TGTATTCTCCGATTCTCGCTGAGAAAGAGCGGTGGGCTATTGATATAGCGGCGTCAATATCGTCCCATAATCCTTGAAGATGCCAAATATTTTTCGCACAATGTTCTTTCGCCTTTTTAACGTCTTGTTTGTGAATTGGAGAAGGTAAATCAAATTCCAGATATTGCGCCAGTTTTATTATTTTGTCCGTTTTTAGCTTTTTGATTTCAGAATTAGATGGATTCTTAGTCCCGAATATCTCTCTTATTATTTCAATTCTTTTTTCTTCATTTTGGGATGTTCCTCTATTATTTGATTTTATATTTGTGATACAATTATCGAGACATTCCATAAAATTTACACTGAAATTATCCCCTCTGAAGCATATCGATGGGAGGTGTAATTTTAAATACCCAATTATATTATTTTTTGTAACCTCACTTTGCTCATTCACTTCAACTAATTTGCATACCGCATTTGCTATTGCAGTTAAACACCGAAGTGATGTTGTTTTCGTTATTATTATTGTTGATATGTTTTCAGCATCAGTCGCTGATATAGGTTTATGTTTATTCCATACTTCAACAATCGGTGCCCAATACTCATGGTTGATTGTTTCGTCTACAAGTTTGAGTATTACTGCTAATTCTTGCATACCTGTTGCCGAAGTACTCGCTTGTACCCATTCATTAGCACCGATGTGTTCAAACTTTTCATTAATATCATTGAAATATAACTGAAAATTTGATTCCAAACTTGACAGAATAGGAATTAATAGTTCTCCTTCAAAGTCCCAATTACTACCATGCGATACGGTCAGTGGCTTTATTTTCGATTCCAATTGTTGAGTGAACAGTGACACTATCTTGATCGCTTGTCGACCCATACTCTTTGCAGCATGGAATACATCGTTGAGTCCCTTCACAGTTTCTTGTCTGAATTCAATAGGACCATTAATTCTTTTACAATTTTCTATTTTTTTTTTATTTGCTGCGTTGTCATCTATTTCAACTGCTACAATATCTAATTTTCGCTCATTGATTGCTTCATTCAATGCTATGGAAACTAACAAGCCCTCTTTGAGCCAAGCTCCATTCTCTGTGTCTGTCCTAGAAAATAATGCCCGCGATCCGGATCCTACCATTATCGTTGCACATTGTGCTTTTCGTGCCCCCGTATAACCGACATCCATGTTAACTATTATTCCCTCTTTCAAAGCTCTTATTTCCTCACATCTATTCGATATTATTTTCTCTTTTTCTTGTATCAAATAAGGCTTGACAAAACTTTGCACAAGATCGTTCAACATATTCCGACTTGGAGGAGTCAATAACATAGTCGTGAAAAATTGTTCTGCATGGGCTTTTGTCGTAGGAGTAATGTAGCATGCTAAGGAGTACAGCACATCAGGTACTTGCGCCAATCTATTTGTATTTGGAATTTTAATTGTTCCAGATGATATCCACTTAAAAATGCCTTTTTCCCATATAGCACAATTGCTTTTTTCAGAGCAGTTTATCGTCACTTGAAGGCTTAGTCTTTTCAAGAATACACCGCTGCGTCGGATAAAGATATTTCCTTGACAATTTTTCCCATGATTATGTATTGATTTGATGAGAGAAACGGTTTTCAGGGATGTACCGATGTAATTTTCGTGAAACGGAATTTCGTGCTGCCGTCCAGCCTTCATGTTGTCACTGTTCGCATCGAAAAATTTGCTGAAGTTATCCGCTGGAGGAGAAGCTATAGATTCCATGGCAGCCATCGCTTTGTTTTCTTTTCTTTTTAAATTTGAAGACTTTTTAACACTTGACCATGAAGCAGCATGCACCAGAAAGTCACTGTACTTCAGCAATCTCGTGCCAAAAAAAATCGAATTCTCAATATGGGACTTCGGAGCTGCAGGCCTAGATGGCGAAGTTAGACTGAAATTTCCTGTGTCTGAGAGCTGATATTTCGTTGGGCCGTAACGGTCGATAGAGTCAAAAGTCGAATTGCCATCTGCGTCTGACTTCACCAAAATATCAACTTCAAAAAAGTGTATTATAGAAACTCTCGACGACGGTAAAATATTAGTTGCACCAATCAGCTTCCCCCACATTGTTGATTCACTGAGATCACTTGGAAATTTGACCATGCTGCTCCCAAATACATGTCGATCTCGTAGATTTAGACACCACTTAAAGCTGCAACAACAGGGCTTAAGCTTCAAACTGTAAAATAAATAAATAAATTTGAATTCTTGCTCAAAAACGTAGGATGTAAGTGGATTTGGAATTCTCATTGCTATTAGAATACTTGGCTATGTTCACATTTC
>JAYUFM010000026.1:0-6338 GCA_043738715.1 bacterium
ATTTTCTATATTATTATTGTGTAAACTTTCCAGGTAATTTTTCATCTTTTCCAGTGCACGTCGATTCTGGCTTTTGACGGTATTAATAGATTTATTCAAAACTTGAGCAATTTCCTCAAACGACAGGTTATCAGAATAATGCAAAACCACGACTTCCAACTGATCCTGCGGAAGAATAGATAGAGCTTTCTCAACGGTTCCAACATTTTCTTTTTGAATGAAAAGTTCATCCTGAAGTGGAGTATCGTCCGAAATTGTGTCCTCGAAGTTAACCGAATCTCCCCCGTCCATCAATGCACTATTCATTTGAGAAAATAGAAGGCTCTTTTTTTTCCTTAACCAGTCGTAACAAGTATTTCTGGCAATAGTAAAAACCCAGGCTTTCAATGATCTTTTTTCATCATATTTTTCAATATTTTTCCAGATTTTAATAAAAATCTCTTGTGCTAAATCCCGAGCGTCTTCTTCATTACCAATCAATCTTGCACAGAAACTGTAGACAGATGTTGAATATTCACGTAGAACGTCATCGAATTCCATTTGTAGATAATAACATTTTATCGTGCTTAATATTACCAATCCCGCTTAATAGAATCCTTCAAAAAACTTTTTGGCACTATGATCATTTGTCCACCCGCAGTTTCTGCATACGAAGCTAAATCATAATTGTTAAACAAGAAATAAATACCATCACCTTTTAAAACAAAATTCCTTAGACTAATTTTTGATTGCCAACCATAAGCAAAATCTGAATTATCCATATCTAAATTTTCACAGTTACCACAACCCTTTATTTCACTACCCTTTTTGATGGCTTTTGTAATCTGGGATTTAATATAATCAGTGATGGTTTTTTCATAATTGTTTTTAAGTATATCTGTGATAACAATTTCCTTACCCGTCAAAGTATCAATATTGTGAGATTGGTACGAAAAACCACCATGTGCCCCTCCAACATAAGAATAAATAAGTGTTGGATAAGAAAAAATACGAGTAGTGGGGTTAAAATAGAAACTATCTTGATCTATTTTCTCTTGATAATAGAGATAGTTACCCTCCATAGTACCAGAACCCTGATCCTCAATTTTTGTATCTTTTAAATATTTTACTGTGTCATCAAAAGTTGATTTGGCACTACTAGCAATGTCTTCATTTATTTTCAAAGTCATTTCAGAAGAAAGCAAACCAGGTTTTAGTACGGGGTATTTAATTGATATGTCTTTATTGTCTGATATAGCTGGGCCTTCATCGCTAGGTCTAGTATTTTTTTCGGGATAGAGATTAAAATAAAATTCCTTTATATCTACGGGTGCTTTTTTAATGTTTGCATTATCCTCGATAAATCGAGTATTAGAAACAAAACTGTCTTCTACTAGTTCAACATTTTCTTTAATTAATTTTAATTGCCTATTAATTGCAGACAGGAATACGAAAGAAATGACTAGAATAATTAAAATTGCCCTGCTAAAATATACACGTCTTTTCACCCATACATAATACTCCTAAATTTAGGCTTGGTACAACAAGCAATCTTAAAATTAAGAATGTTTCTGTAGGTGGCATAATCATCTAATAGCTATATTTCTTACTTTTTTAAAATTACTTTAACAAAATGATACATATATATTATAGAGGTTTTTAAACTGCCCTGAGATTTTAAACGTCTCGCCGATGTCGGCATTATAAGGTTCTTATCAAAAACAACCCTACCTTGGATGGCCATTCTTTTTGCAGTGTCAGTGTCATCACCATAAAACACCAAACTGGTATTGTACCCACCTGCTTTTTCTAATGCACTAGCCCTCAAGAAAAGATTTCCACCAATTAAGACTGCTCCCCTGCCTAGTTTTTGAAAAATGTTATTTGTCCAAAAATAAATTGTCTTTTGAAAAAATAATGAGAACTTTCTAAAAAAATTTGAAGCATCATAATAATAATATGGACCACCAACAGCTACAACATTTTTCACTAAAAATGCATGTGTCCCTTTTTCAATCCAATCTGATTTTGGTAAACAATCAGCATCTAAGTTTGCAATAATTTCACCAGTGGACTCTTTTCTACCCCTTTCTCTTGCCCACTGTGTTCCTTTTCTATTTTCAGAAATAATTTTAACAGTAATTTTTCTTTTTTCATTATCAATACTTTCTATATATTTTTTTGCAACTTCAGATGTTTTATCTGAACTGGCATTATCTACAAGAATAATTTCAAAATTGTGATAAGTCTGATTCAAAGCAGATTGTAAAACCGCCTTGATATGTTTTTCTTCATTATGGGCTGGGATTACCAGAGAGACTTTCATTGATTTAATTTTAACACGAAATTAAATTTTACCATTCAAAATACTATTATATGTTGTAGTTCCAACATATTTTAATGAAGATCCAGCAAGGTCTCTCAAGATAAAATCAGTGGTCGAGGCATCCGGGAATGTCATTACAGTATGTTTATTTTCAATTGGTATTAATTTAAAACCAAACTGAAATACATTATTAACGTCTATTGAATTTTGTGAAGTTGAAGCAAAACCTACATTGCTCGTTGTACTTGTAGAATCCAAATATTCTTCTGGAATATTAATATCAATTGCCATACCGTGCGTAGTATCAAATGAAAAATATTGATCAAAAATATAATTTCCTAGGGAATAAAATATTTTATGTCCATTGTATTCTTCAATTGATTCAACTACATGGGGATGAGAACCCACAATAATATCAGCCCCAGCATCAATCCATTGGTGGGCGAGACTTCTTTGTAATTTTGATGGAGTCTTTTGGTATTCAATTCCCCAATGTGGCATTACTATAACAATATCTGCTTTATTTTTTAATTCTTTTATATCACTAATTATATTTTCACCATTTTTATATGCAAATTCATGATAACCAACTAAACCGATACAAAGTTTCTTTTGATTGTCATTGTATATACATTTCACAATACTGTGACCACTCAAGTTGCCAGGATCACCAAAAAAATCTACTCCGGCATCAGTCAAATACCTTCTTGTTTGCACTAGACCATCTTGCCCTCGGTTATACGAATGATTGTTTGCAAGACTGGCAACATCTACTCCTACATTTTTTAACTCTAATGCGGTCGTAGTTGCAAATGTAAAATTCAGCGGACCATTACTTGTATCACCATTTTTTTGCAAAGTCTTTGATTCTTGATCAGTTATCGGACCTTCGAGGTTGGCCACAACAAGGTCCGGTCCGCCAATTTTAGACTTATCAAACAAGCTAGGGGAATCACCAAAAACAAAATTGTATCCATTTGAATTAATTGATTTTCTAACACCCCTATCAAACATCATGTCTCCTACAAATAAAATATGAAAGTTTTTATCGGTTTTGTTTTGGCCTATGACTTCAGCCGAAATATTCACAACTTCAGAGACACTTGCTTCTAACCACCCATAAAACACCTTTGATTTAAAAATAGAAACAGAGCCTAAAATCACCGCAAATACTAAAAGGCCAATATATATAGATTTTTTGCTAGTTAATTGCATTTTATAGCTTTTTTAACAGTATACCCCCACCGTGTCAATTTAGCACGTAATTTATTGATAAAATCTATAATTGTTATACAATTAACCTAACTTAATAATTTAACGAAAAAAAACATGGCAGGAGAAGAAACTATAAGAATTCCTTTTAATATCGATACATCTAGATTGTCTGCCGAAGGCCAAACTTGGGCTTCAGAAAAGATAGAGGCCTTTAAAGCACAAGGTTTTACAGATGCAAGAATGGATTCATATGTATTAAGCATGGAAGATGAAACCAAGGGTGATTATGCTGGAAAATTTCCAATTGATAAAGATACTGAAACCGTATCTGAAGTGTTTGTTGAAAAAGACAACATGGAGGACGCAGAGCCCGGGGACAAACGTGCACCTATTGCTTACGCAATTATTGCAAAAAAATAGAAACGATATACAAATCTAAAAAGGTCGAAATAAAGTTATCCCCAGCCACTATTTAGAATATAAATAGTGGCTTTTGGGTTATAATAAAGAGGCATTTTTATCTATTTATTTTTATGTCAAATTCCACCGAACTTTCTAAAATAAATTATTACGAGGAAGTTCGCCCTTGGGGTAAGTTCCAACAATTTTCAAATGAAAATTCTCCTATGGTTAAAATAATAACCATACTGCCTGGACACTCTACAAGCCTTCAAACCCATCAAAACCGCGATGAATATTGGCATATTATATCTGGAGACGGAAATCTAATAATCAATACTGAGGAAATAGCGGCTCAACCAGATGGTAACTATTTTATTCCAAGGACAGTAAGGCATAGAATTTCAGGAGGAAAGATGCCATTGGTACTTCTTGAAATCAGCACTGGTGTGTTTGATGAAAATGACATTATTCGAATCGAGGATAATTATGGAAGGACCTCAGAAAAATAATAGTGATGCAGCAATTATCTTCTGATCTAAATTTACTAATTATCATAGTTTTCTTTCTCGCCTTCTTTACTTTTGCAGGCCTTGCATCACTCGGGTACTTTTTATATAGGAGTATATATTATATTTTTAGATTATTTTTTAGGAAAAAATCTAAATCTCCATTAGAGAAATTTGAGGCAGGTAAAATTGTAACCAGAGCAGAACAGAATCCCATTTTAAAACCAGATGTAGCAAACGAATGGGAAATTCAAGGGACATTCAATCCTGCAGCTTGGCATGATGAACACGGTACAGCACACATACTGTATCGTGCTGTTGGATCAGATGGGGTTTCAAGGCTAGGTTATGCAAAAAGTATCGATGGGTTAAATTTCGAAAGACTTCCCTATCCAGTTTATTCAATGGAGAACATTCGCAGTATTGATAAATTCGGTCGAACACACGAATTACGATTTGATCCTGTTTTATACCCATCAGGTGGTAGTTATGGTGGAGCCGAAGATCCTAGAATTGTGGCAATAGAGGATAAATTATATATTACCTGCAGTGCTTTTGATGGTTGGGACTTTATTCGAATTGCTATTTTTTCAATTTCTAAAAAAGATTTTATTGCTCAAAAATGGAAGTGGAGCAAGCTAATGTTGATTTCACCTGAAGGTACTATCAATAAAAACTGGGTCCTTTTCCCTGAAAAAATAAATGGCAAGTTTGCAATACTGCACTCGCTTTCACCAAAAATACAAATTGGTTATGTAGACAATATAGAGGATTTAGGACGAGGTCTTGTTAAAATAAAAAGTGATTTTTCTCAGTCAAAAGAAGAGCGTCCAGATTGGGACACTTGGATTAGAGGGGCTGGTGCACCACCTATAAAAACCAAATTTGGTTGGTTGGTTTTTTACCATGCAACGGACAAAAATGAACCTCATAAATATAAATTGGGAGCCTTTATTTTAGATTCAAAAGATCCTAGCAAGATTCTAGCAAGGTCTCCAAAACCCATCCTTGTACCAGACATGTGGTATGAGAATGATTCTAAGCCAGGTGTGGTTTATGTATGCGGTGCAGTGATTGATAAGGGTGTATTATATGTATATTACGGTGGTGGAGATAAATACGCATGTGTTGCAAAGGTCAATGCAGAAGAGATTCTAGATTGGATAATGCAAAATGGAAAAGTTTCGGATCTGCCAAATTAAAAGTATAATTAAAGTAACTTAAAATTATAAAAAAATGTTTACAGTCAAAAGATACGAAAACAACCCAATCTTATCACCACTAAGAGATCACCCTTGGGAATCTGCAGCATCATTTAATGGATCTCCTGCTTTTTATAATAATAAGAAATATTTAATTTACCGTGCCATGGGAGAACCTGACCCACTAGTCGGCCCCTACCTTCGAACCTCAGTAATTGGGGCGGCGTCATCTACCGATGGACTTGTTTATTCAAATCGTCATGTATTAATTAATACGGATTCAGATTTTGATAAATATGGATGTGAAGATCCACGTGTCACAAAAATAGATGATACTTATTATATTTTTTATACTGCACTTGGTGGATACCCTTTCAATGCTGACAATATAAAAGTGGCAGTTGGGCTAAGTAAAGATTTGAAAACCATAGAAGAAAAACACCTTGTCACACCTTTTAATGCAAAAGCCATGGCACTCTTCCCTGAAAGAATAAATGGAAAATTAATGGCTTTATTAACTGTGAATACAGATAGAAAGCCCTCTCATATTTGTCTCGCAGAATTTGATTCACCAGAGGAAATTTGGTCAGTGGAATATTGGAATAAGTGGTACTCGGAAATGGAGAATCATAAATATCCATTAAAACGATATGAAGATGAACATGTCGAATTAGGATCCGCTCCTATAAGAACAGAAAAAGGTTGGCT
>JAYUFM010000027.1:0-6314 GCA_043738715.1 bacterium
TGTGCCCACTTGCTAGTAACATTTTGATTCATACCTACAAAACCGTTATACAGACTAACAAAGTAAAGCGCCAAAACAACTACTACACCCAAAATTATAAATAATGTTTTTTTCATATGAACGATATTATACAGTATTCCTTTTTGACTAGCGAATTTTAAAATGTCTTATATCTCAAAACTATATTTTTTTGTGACCACCTGTGAAGGTGCATATATTTCTATATGGTCAATTGAATCAGCTAGGCTAAAATTCAAAATACTCTGCTTAGTAAAACTTCCACCTACAAACTGTTCTGGATCAAGAGCTGTAATCATAGACGATGCTATGATTTGATTATTTGAATTAAAACATTTTACATACACAACTGATTTTGAATTACCTTTAATACTGATGCTAACTGCCCCATCCAAAATATCGGAAACTGAAACCGTAGTATTACCTGCTTTAATTTTCACCTTTGTGACAATCTGATCAAGTGACAAATCGTATTTTTCTACAGAAATTGGTAAATTAAAAATAAGAGACCCAGAAATTTTCTTTACATCATCAACGATTGAGACCTGATCACCTTTTAATCGTAATGCCCTTTCGGCCTTGTAGTACATATTTGATTCTTCTGCAAAAGCAGGAACTCTTTCAAAAGATAATTTATTGAAAAAAGTGTTTTGTTCAAAAGGACTATCAACATCTAAAATGTTTTTACCATCTTTGTTAGTGATACTGTCGATATTTACGCGTACAAGGTTCTGACCTAGTGCAACTAAATCATTGTCTAAAACATTTTTTAAATATGGTGCATAAATTATTAGTCCCGAATCACCTCCTCGCATAATAAATGCAGGTCCAGCTTGAACAAGCTTACCGAGAATACTTGTGTATTCTGGATTTGTTGAATCACCAGCAACATGCCCTGCCACTTGTTCCTTTGTTAAAGTACTACTTGAAATTATTCCTTCATATTCAGACAGCAGAGTATTGTCAGGAATAGCTATGTCTTTATTTTGTAGTGCAATCAGACCTTCTGCCAACTGTTCTCTGGAAATCGGTGTATTAGTTGCATTATCTGTTGCTGAAGAAGTGGTGGAATTAATATCAGTAGAATCTGGGTATTTCGTAATATCCTGTTGATTATCATTTCTCAGATTGTCATTACTCGAATCAGTTTTTTGATTCACTTTTGTAAGGTTCGAGAAGCCATTAAACAAGTATTTTTCCAAACCCCAATAAACCAATAGCGCAAAACCTATACCAACAAGTACCTTAACCAACAAACTAGGTCCTTCTTTTTTTATAAATTCTGTCATAACTATTTTGATTATATACAAAATGACAGCGTAACAAAAGGATTTTTATGTAAAAATCCTAACTTGACATAATGCTTTACTGGTGTTATCATTCTAAAGAATCTTAATCCAGTGATTAAGTCGTTCTGAACCGAAAGGAACAGAATAAGTGAGGTATCGGAACTTCCTCAATCAACCCAACCACCCAAGTTCCATGTTCGTTTCAACACAACCACACACCAGCCATGACAACTACCGCACGCACAGGTTCAACATCAATCATTGACCGTCCAACACTGGAGGCCTTCATGCGCCATTACGGCCGAAACAGGCAAACAGACCAGGGCAAAAATCGCACCATCGAATTGACGGTTCAAGGGGGAGACCTCCCTGAACAACCTGAGACTCTGACCTGTGAAGTCCTCTCTGCCTTCCATGAAAAGGATGCAGCCGGCGAAGAGACCGCGGGAAACGTTTGGATCTTCTTCGGCAGGACCATGGAAGCCAAGCCGGAAGATCGAGCCAATTTCAAGGCCCTGATTGACTTTGACGACCTGAGGGCGCACAGAGGCGCGCTCGAGTTCATCGCCTAGCCGACGTCTTCGTCATACCTGGCACCAAGAATCACGCCCCGGGAATTCGTTCCCGGGGCATTCTTTTCTCTCAATTTTAATAATAGAAACTTTTATATATTTTTATATCTACTTTAATTCTAAATTTGGTTTATTTTTCTAGATATTTACAAATATCCCCAATATGCTAATATGGTCTCCATGTCATCCCTCAGTTCAGTGCTTCCCTATATACAGATCGGCTTGTCCGTACTGCTCATAATCGCCATTCTTGTCCAATATTCAGAAGCAGGAGCTGGAGGTGCATTTGGTAACTCTGACTCAGTTTCATCTTGGAGAACAAGACGCGGACCAGAAAAATTCATTTTTATGGCCACAATTGTTATCGCTATATTGTTTGTGCTATCCACAATCTTGCCAGTAATCTTTCGCTAGATTACAATAACAACGTTATTCTCTCTTTGATGAATGTCCTCCGGTTTTTGCCCATCTCGCACAAACCTAAATGACATTACCTCACCAATATTGTTAACTAATTTATCTAATAAAGTGAACGAAGAACCGTTATCTACCCCAATCGTGGAAGCCTCGAAACAGGTGCCCATTATTCAAGTTTTGAAAATAAAAACATGGAAAGCGATTACATCGCTAAGTGTATTCGAGAAAATTGCCTTCATTGTTGCAATCGTTATTGCTTTGATTACAGGTATCGAACTTGTAAATACAGGTCTAGAGGCCATCTCAACTGAAATTCCCGCTCGTAGCGGAATTTTAACTGAGGCAGCTACAGATTATTCAAGATTCATTAATCCGGTTCTTGCACGTAGTGATGTGGATAAGGATTTGGTTACCCTGATTTATTCTGGATTGATGAAGCCTTCTTCAAATAACATATTGGTGAATGATCTTGCAGATACTGTCACAAAATCTGATGATGGTCTTACTTACACTGTAAAGTTAAAAAATAATTTGAAATTCCAAGACAACACCGCACTAACTGCAGATGACGTTTTGTTTACAATTCAGAAAATTAAAGATCCTGCAATAAAAAGTCCAATTGCTGGTAATTGGATAGGTATTGATGTTAAGAAAATAGACAATAACACTGTACAGTTTTCTCTACCTCAACCTTACGAACCTTTTATCCAAAACTTAACAATTGGAATACTACCATCACATTTATGGGCAAGTAGTTCAGCAGATACATTTGATATTAATCCTTTAAATCGGAAACCAATCGGTTCAGGACCTTATAAAATAGATTCTATCAAGGAATCAGAACCAGGTGTTGTGTCAGAATACTCATTAGCAATTTTTGATGGATACATATCCGAGCAACCTTACATTATTAAATATGTTTTTGATATGTATAAAGACGAAGAGTCAGCGGTAAAAGCTGTAATTGACGGTAAAGCAGATATAGTTTCTGGTGTTTCAATGGATGTATTCCATGGAAACAAAGATTCTATTTTAAAAAAATCAATGCTTGTTACACCAACACTACCAAGAACGTACTCTCTTTTCTTTAATCAAAATAATGCAACTGTGCTTATAAACCCAGAAGTTCGAACTGCCTTGAGCCAATCAATTGATAGAAATGATTTGATGCAAACAGTTCGCTATGGATATGGAAAAGTAACTGACTCACCAATTCCTGGAATTATGAATGACGACTCAACAACACAATCAGGAACATCTAGCACAATAATAAATGCTGACCAAAAAACATTAACAAAAGAAGCTCGTATTACTTTGGCACAAAAGACACTGACTGATAAAGGTTGGAAACTTGGATCAGATGGAGTATTTGTAAAACAAACAACATTAAACAAAAAAACTAGTACCTCGAGACTGACATTATCTATATCAACTTCTAATTCACCCGAACTAAAAGCAATTGCTGACTACGTGGCAACAATTTGGAAAAGTGTAGGTGTAGAAGTCAATGTTCAAATCTATGAATCAGGAGACTTGGCAGATAAAGTTGTACGACCAAGAAAATATGATGTTTTACTGTTTGGACAAATTGTTGGACGAGACCTAGACCTCTACCCTTTCTGGCACTCTTCACAACAAAAAGATTTAGGACTTAACATTGCCATGTACGCAAATAAAAAAGTAGACGCTGCGCTTGAAAAGTTAAGAGCAACGAGTTCTACACAGGATAAAAAGGATGCACTCCAAATTATCACAAGTGAAATAGAAAACGATGTTCCTGCAATTTTCCTTTACTCTCCTGACTATTTCTTCTTTGTACCAAAATCCCTACACGGCGTAAGTGTTGGATCCCTAGATAGCGGTAACGAGAGATTATACACAGTCAGTCAGTGGTATACGGTAACAAAAAGGGTGCTGAACATATTTAAATAAATTAACAATAAATACAGAAATTAAATTAACAAAATGAACGAAATAAACAACAACACAAACGGAAACAGCATTGGAAACAACAGAATGAACACTGGACGTAGAGACGCTTTTAAAAGAGTGCCTTACATGCCTTTTGGAAATAATAACAAGAGAACCGGACCTGCAAGACCTATGAATCCAAATCAAGGACCTCAACGACCGAGTGCTCCAACATCTGTTTCCTCAGCACCAATACACAATTCACCTATGCCAACGCAACAAACAGCGAACACTATTAATCAAGCTCGCAATGAATCTTCAGCACCAATAAGTTCTGGCATCCAAGCACCTAAGCCATACTTTTTAAGTAGTATGAAAATTAAAAATGGAAGACGCCCTATGCGATCTCCTAACAGATCTTATACAGTAGCTCCTCGCGCTACAAAATTAGCAGACGGACAAATGCAACAGCCAAAGGCGGTTGTTATCCCACCACTTGCACCTGGTAACATTCGTATCATTCCATTAGGTGGAGTAGAGGAAATCGGTATGAACATGACGATGGTAGAAATGGGTAATGATATTATCGTTATTGATGCTGGGTTTAAATTTAAACAAGAAGACACTCCTGGAATTGACTACATTATTCCAAACACAAAATACTTAGAAGAAAGAAAAGACCGAGTGCGTGCAATTATTATTACCCACGGTCACCTTGACCACGTCGGGGGTATTCCTTACATCATGGAAAGAATTGGCAATCCACCAATGTACACAAGAAACCTTACTGCATTAATGGTTAAAAAGAGACAAACAGAATTTCCACACGCATCCCCTATTGACTACAAAATTGTTGAATCAACAGACAAATTAATCATTGGTGATATGCGAGTGAAATTTTTTAACGTTACACACAGTATTCCTGATTCATTAGGTATTATCATTGAAACACCTTACGGTAATATTATTACTCCGGGTGACTTCAAATTAACTCATACAGCTGGTGTTGTTTCAGAAGAAGAAGAAAAAGCTTACGGAATATTTAAAGATCAGAAAAATCTTCTCCTACTAGGTGAATCAACTAACATTGAAAACCCTGGATTTTCAACTCCTGAACACATTGTTCACGAAAGTCTTGAAGCGATTATCAAAGAAACTCAAGGTAGACTTATCATGGGAATGTTCGCATCTCACGTTCATCGTATTGCCAAGGTAGTAGAGACTTGTGAAAAATATGGAAAGAAATTAGTAATCGAAGGAAGAAGTATGAAAACCAACATCGATATTTGTATCGAAGCTGGAGTTTTGAAAATTCAGAAAGGTACAGTAATTTCTTCTCAGGACATGCCACAGTATCCACCAGATAAAATTGTAATCTTGGCAACAGGTGCTCAAGGTGACGAATTTGCTGCCCTTATGAGAATGTCTACAAAGAACCATAAATATGTGATCATAAATAATCGCGACACAGTTTTGTTGTCATCATCTATTGTTCCGGGAAATGAACGAGCGGTAGAAAAATTGAAAGACAACTTTGCAAGACTTGGCGCAAAGATTATTGAATACAGAACATCTGATTTATACATTCACTCAACAGGTCATGCCAATCGCGGAGAAATCGAATGGTTGCACCGAAAAATACAACCGAAATTCTTTATACCCCTTCACGGTAACCACTATCGTTTGAAACTGCATGCAGAATTGGCGGTTCAATTAGGTATGCCACCAGAAAACGTAATTGTTTCGGACGACTGTAACATTATCGAAATTCAGGATAACGGTTCAAAGATCGTCAAACTAGCCGTAAAAGCCCCTGATAACACTGTTATGGTGGATGGATTCACCATTGGAGACGTCCAGGACGTAGTTATTCGAGACAGACAGGTTTTGGCACAGGAAGGGTTCTACGTCGTTGTAGGCCTTATCAATGCCTCTACTGGTAAGTTGAAGAAGTCTCCCGACATTATCTCCAGAGGTTCTGTTTACCTTCGCGAATCACAAGAATTATTACGTGAGAGTCGTAATCTAATTAAACGAACAGTAGAGCGTGCAACTGAAGGTATGTATCCTATTAATATTGATTACGTTAAAGACGTTGTCTCTGAAA
>JAYUFM010000028.1:0-2205 GCA_043738715.1 bacterium
AAAAAAACGTTTTGAATGATATTCCACAAGCCCGACTCACCGTGTTAAATCGCGGAGAGTCGGGCTTGTTTTTGTAATAAATACAATAACCCTTTGACCGTTGCCAACCTTATTCCTATATGCTATATTCGTTCCTACATATGTCACCAAACACAGCAAATAAAACAGCCATCAAAACAGGCGCAAATACGACTGTCGACGAAATGTTCAAAGTCGGCGCTCATTACGGATTTATCAAGTCTCGAAGACACCCAACAGTAAAACCATTTATTTTTGGAACTAAAAATACAGTTGAAATTTTTAACTTAGAGTTAACAGAAGCACAGCTTGCAAAAGCAGAGGCTTTTGTTCAACAGATCATTGGTTCTAATAAACAGGTTCTTTTTGCTTCAGGAAAGAGTGAGGCTAAAAACATAATTCAGAATTCTGCCGAATCTTGCAATATGCCATTCGTTGCCGGCCGATGGATTGGTGGAACTTTTACTAACTTTGAAGCCATCCGAAGACGTGCTGATAAATTGACTGAACTTATTCACCAAAAAGAAACTGGTCAACTAAATAAATATACTAAAAAAGAGAGACTATTGATCGATCGAGACATTACTAAATTACAGACACTTTTCGGAGGAATTGTATCTATGAAGTCTCTTCCCGGTGCACTGTTTGTTGTTGATGCAAAGAAAGAACACATTGCAGTCGCAGAGGCAATTGATGCTGGTATCCCAGTCATTGCTGTTTGTGGTTCTGATAATGATCTTTCAAAGATCACATACCCAATTGTTGCTAATGATTCATCAGTAGACAGTATGGCTTACTTTGTTTCTCAAATCTCAAAAGCGGTAAAGAATGCTCCAAAAATTTCTGCTAATACAGAAAAAACAGCGACTCCCGTTTCAGAATCTAAATAATATTTAAATAACCTTTGGGTTATTTAAATATTTTTTCTAATTCGCTTTGCCCATAATATAATAATGTAATATAATTAAACCTATGACTAATATTTCAATGGATTTGGTAAAAGAGTTGAGAGACATGACTGGAATTTCTGTAATGCAGTGTCGAAAGGCTCTCGAAGAGGCAGGTGGAGACAAGGAAAAGGCTATAATTTTACTTCGAAAAAAAGGTGCTGAAATTGCGTCAAAGAAAGGCGATAGAACACTAGGAGCTGGTGTGGTGGCCTCATACGTCCACAGCAACAAAACATTAGGTGCTATGGTGGAATTGATGTCAGAGACAGACTTCGTCTCTAAAAACGCTGAATTTACAGCATTAGCCTATGATATAGCTATGCAAATTTCTGCAACTAATCCAGATTTCGTTCGAAAAGATGAAATCAAAGAAGAGGACAAGGCCAGAGCCGCAGAGGTTTTTGCAAAAGAGGTAGAAGGTAAACCTGCTGAACTAAAAGAAAAAATCCTTCAAGGAAAATTGGATGCATATTTCAAAGACAAGATTCTTTTGGAACAGCCATTTATCAAAAATCCTGAATTTACGATTGCTCAGATGATTGAAAATGCCATCCAAAAATTTGGTGAAAAAATTGAAATTGGAAAGTTCACAAGGATGTCGATTCTCGAAAAGTAACGTTGGCTAAATGCGCGGGAGCAAATTCCCGATATTATGCTTACTATATTGATATTATTTATTATTTCGACACTAACTGCAGTTTTTATTGTGGTTAATAAAATCGGCCATATTAATGGTTCAAGATGGTATGTAAAATTGCACTCACACGAGTTTGAAAGAAAGGTTCTAAATAAAACCGGGGCTTTTTGGGATGTTGTATGGCATTCATGCACACACACTTTTAGGGCTTTGACAGCAGTTTTTTTGGAAAAAATTCAAAAGTTTTTTATGAAAGTTTTTTTCAAACTTTTCAGATATATTAGTAAATTGAGAGACATGGTTAAGGGTCGGGATATTCCAAAAAACAAGGGTTCGGCATCATTCTTCTTGAAGAGAATAGATGAAATGGGAAAAGATCTTTAGGATAGTGAATTGCGGATTGTTTTATTGGATAGAAAATTTGAAAAAAAATAAGGCTTGTGATATATTCTGATGACGTTAGGGAATGGAATTTGCCGCTTTAGCTCAGTTGGTAGAGCAACTGTTTTGTAAACAGTAGGTCCTCAGTTCGAATCTGAGAAGCGGCTCCAAATAAAAAAGGGCCACTTTGCATTTAATTTATTGATGATGCAAAGTGGC
>JAYUFM010000029.1:0-2179 GCA_043738715.1 bacterium
TTTTATATTCACATATTTATAATTATGATAAACCTGACACAGTTTTTGGTATTGAAGCAATCTTACTTGATCTAGATAATCCAAAAAAAATTATTGGTAGAACTAAGGGAACAATGCTAACCCCAGAAACATTTTACGAAAAAATTGGTATGGTTAGAAACATTGTTTTTCCATCAGGAGCAGATACTAATGGTGACACATTGGAAATATATTACGGCGTATCAGATACACACGTTGGTCTTGCAACGGTTTCCCTCTCACACCTTTTAAAAGCTATGACTGAACCTGAACTATGCTTTAAACGTTTCGATAAAAACCCGATCATTTCTCCACGTCCAAATGTAAATTGGGAAGCTGGTGGAACATTAAACCCCGCTGCCATAGAATTAAACGGAAAAATTTATTTAATATACCGTGCTGTTTCAGATAAAAATGTGTCTACTTTTGGGCTAGCGATAACAACAGATGGATTTAATATTGACGAGAGACTTGATTCCCCTATTTATGTTCCACATGCAGTATTTGAAACACGTGGAAAAGAAGACACTAATTTTGGAGCGGAAGATCCTCGAGTGTCCGAAATTAACGGCAGATTATATTTCACATATAGTGGGTATAACGGTTCAGTTCCAAGAGTGGCCGTGGTTTCAATTTCAACAAAAGATTTTTTAAATAGAAATTTTAACGCATGGTCAAAACCTGAAGCAATATCTCCTGATTATCTTGATGACAAAGACTCTTGTATTATGCCAGAACCAGTTAATGGTAAGTACATGGTCTTTCACAGAATCGGTGCAAATATTTGTGCAGATTTTGTTGAATCATTAGAATTCAAAACCCCTATAAATAAATGCATAGACATTCTAGAACCAAGACATGGAATGTGGGATGGTTCAAAAGTCGGCATTGCCTGCCCACCTATTAAAACAAGTGCGGGGTGGTTATTGTTTTATCACGGAACTTCACCTCGCAAAACCTACCGTGTAGGAGCACTACTGCTTGATTTACAGGATCCAACCATTATTCTGGGACGCACTACTGCACCCCTATTAGAACCCTCAGCTCCGTATGAACATTCTGGTGTTGTCCCGCATGTAGTGTTCCCATGTGGGACTGTTGTAAGGGGCGATACTGTATATATCTACTATGGTGCCGGTGACAGCGTTATAGCAGTAGCTACCGGATCCCTGTCAGAAATTATAAATATACTGAAATAAAAAAATGTCTGAAAATTCAGAAAATCATAACGAATATGCATTAAAAGATTTATTCGTATTTGATCTTGACGGCACCTTAGCAGAAAGTAAGGCACCCTTAACAGAAGAGATGTCTCAAGCTTTGGTAGGGCTTTTAAAGAAAAAAAAGGTTTGTATTATTTCTGGTGGAAATTTCGATCAGTTCAAAATTCAAGTTATCGATAGAATATCTGAGGTAACGGGACCTCAAAACATTTCAATACTCGGCAACCTTTATATACAACCGACTTCCGGGCAGCAAATGTACACATGCGATTATGGAAAATGGAACCAAATCTATATTATCCACTTGTCTGACTTAGAAAAAAAACAAATTCGTGAGGCCTTGGAAAAGGCAATTTTAAATAACCAATTTACACAATCTGATAAAATTTTTGGTGAGCAAATTGAAGACCGCGACTCTCAAATCACATTCTCTGCATTAGGACAGAATTCGCCAGTTGATCTTAAAAAATCATGGGACCCTGACATGTCAAAGAAGAAAAAGTTAGTTCAAGATCTTGAAACCCTTTTACCAGATTTTGAAGTCCGTGCTGGAGGATTAACTTCAATAGATATTGTTAAAAAAGGTATGGATAAAGCATACGGTATTAATAGACTTTCTGAATACCTAAAAATCCCAATTTCAAAAATATGTTTTATTGGAGATGCAATATATATAGGAGGAAATGATTATTCTGCAACATTAACAGGTGTAGAATGCATTAAAGTAAAAGACCCTAAAGACACCTTGGAACTAATCAATGGCTGGTTAAAGTAATTCTTATAATAATGTATTATTGCTTCATATTAATACATTATTCAAATACCTATGAAAATACCAAAATCTGTACCTGAACTGGGTTTTTACTATCATTTTAGACACGATCCAACAGTCTCTATTGAAAATTGTGCATATGAACTTGTTGGAATCGGGATAAATA